>JAEDMF010000005.1 GCA_016303175.1 Bacteroidales bacterium | reverse complement strand
GATGCGGGATATACGGCATAATAGGGCGCATTCAGCACCTGGTCGAATTCGAAGTCGGCTCCTCCGGATTCGCTGATGGTTGCGAGAGGTTTCGAGGTGACACCGTTTACCACTATCTGGTCACCAAGGCTCCACGACAGGTTGATGCCGTCGAGGCTCACTTTTGAATTGTCAATATTGGCACCGAGGGTGAATACGGTTTCTCCGAATACTTGCTCCTCAGTTTTGCCTGTTTCCTGTCCGGGTACGATTTCCTTTGCGCAGGATACGGTGGAAAGGGCAGCTACAGCCGCACCGATAATGTATAATGCTCGTTTCATACTGTAAGAATTTGAGGGTGGATACTATTCCCATTCGAAGGGAGCTGGTTCTTCATGAAGTTCAGGAACACTGATTGATGCGCACAGGATGAGAGAATCTTCATTTGGAAGTTCAAGAATCTCCGGAGCCGTATAAGACTTCCTGATGGCGGGAAAATTGACTGTAGTCACCATATTGTATAGTTTTAGTTAATGATTTGCAAAATGCGTCTCAATGCAAAAATGCAAATTGACACATATCCGCTGGGAAAATATTTTTCCAGAAAACACAAAAAAAATTGCACCGTTCATAATACGGTATACAGGCCTTTGCAGAGGCCTCAGGAGGCAGCCCACTCGCTGGGAGTGACGCCGTATTGCTCCCTGAAGCACTTGGCAAAGTAGGACACGTTGGAGAATCCAACGCTGTAGCAGATTTCTGTGATGTTGTTTCCGTGGGAGTCCTTTATCATCCTGGCAGCAAGGGAGAGCCTCTTGTTGCGGATGTAGTTGTTGGGAGACGTGTTCAGAAGCTTGCGTATTTTGCGTATCATTGTGGAGACACTCATACACAGGTGCTCGGCCAGGAACTCGTTGGAGAGATTGCTGTCGGAAATATTTTCGGTGACGAGCCTGTCGAATTCCCGGAAGAAATCTTCATCTCTCTTGGGGAGACCGAACAGGGTGATGTCCACTTCTCCAACTCCCGAGTTGACAGCCTTGCGCATAAGGGTACGCCGCTCTATGATATTACGGACGCTGCTTCGGAGGTATTCTATGTCGAAGGGCTTTTCTATGTAGAGGTCCGCGCCGCAGGACATTGCCTCTATCTTCGATTCGACGGAGGTTCTTGCGCTCAGTATTATGATGGGCAGGTGGGATAGTTCCACGTCGGCCCTTATGGACTTGCACATCTGCAGCCCGCTCATGCCCGGCATAGTGATGTCGGTAATCATCAGGTCCACGTTCTTCTCCCGAAGCAACTTCATCGCCGAGTCGGCATCAGGGGCCGAGATGATGTTGTAGTCTTCAGAGAGTTTTCTTGTTATGAACTCTCTCAAATCGTTGAAGTCATCTACTACGAGAATCAGGGCTTTGTCGTCATCAGTTCCGGAATTGTCTGCTTCTTCGTCGCGGGAGAGGTTTGAGAGGGGGGCATCGCAGGCGGGAATGGTGAAGCGGAAGACGGTGTCTTCTTCGGAGTCGGCAAGCACCAGATCGCCCGAATGCATTCTTGCGAGCGAGCGTGCCAGGGACAGGCCTATCCCTACTCCGGAAACGGCCCCGGAGGAGGCTGTCTTGTATTGCACGAAGGGCTTGAAGATATCTTCCTTCATTTGCTTCGGGATGGCGTCCCCATCGTTTGAGATTTCTATGCTTACAAGGCCGCTTTCTTCTTTGGTCATCCTGATTTTTATGAAGGATTCGCTGTGCTTGAGGGCATTGATGAGCAGATTGTTCAGGATCTTGCCCAGAGCAGGTCTGTCCGCGCTGACCCATAAGTGTTCTTCCGGTAGTGAGGCCTCCAGACGGATGCTGCGTGCTCTGGCGGCCTCGGAGTAGTTGAATATCAGACTGTTGACCACATCTGTCAAATCCACACTCTCGCAGTTGAGCACGTAGCCGCTTCTTTCTATGCGCACAAATTCAAGCAGTTCATTCACCAGCTGGGTAAGGTAGTCGGTGTTGTTCTGCATCAGCTTGAGGTCTCGCCGCGCATCGTCGTCCAGTTTGTCCTTTGCAATGACGCTATGAAGAGGGGTCTGTATCAAAGTGAGGGGAGTCTTTATCTCGTGGATAACGTGGCTGAAGAAGTTCATTTTGTCCTTCATTAGGGAGGCCTCGGATGCGCGTTTGTATTCCTCCTCCTTTTTGGCCCTAAGCCTGTTCTGGTAACGGTTCATAAAGAAGACAGTAATGCCGGAGAGGGCGGCAAGGAGCAGAATCAGAAGGCATATCCCGTAGAAGGAGGCAAAGAAGCGGCGTTTTATCACAATGGCTATGGGAAGGTGATTTTCCACCCAGACAGCTCCGTTGGAGGAGGTCATTATCCTGAAATTATATTCGCCGGAGGGGATGTTGAAGTAATAGATTGACTTCTGGGAAGTTATGTCTCTCCACTCGGGGTCGTGGCCTTCCAGTTTCACTTTTACTTTCGACACGGCATTGGACATCAGCCCCATAACGGACAATTGGAAGCCGAAGGAATTCTGGTCCGGCGAAAGTTGTATCGAGGTCATTTTGTCCACATTGCCTTTGACTGCCAGGTCTCCTATCCGCATCTTTGACACTATTACGTCAGAGGCTCTAAGTTCACGCACAAAATCACCGGGAGAGAAACTGACGAAGCCGTTGTCCGAGCCGGCAAAGATTTCGCCTGACGGCAGTATGGCCATGGCGCGCGTCATTTTGTTGTCCAACAAGCCCGATATGCTCGTGTAGTGGCTGACTTGTTTCGTATTGGGAGAAAACTGCACCAGGCCCTTGTCGCTTGTCATCCATAGGTCACCCCTGTTATCCTGAATGGCGTAGAAATAGACATTTGAAGGAAGCGCCGGCAGACTTGTAGTGCTGTAACTTACGAACTGTCCGTCTGTCATCTTCGCAAAGCCGTCGCTGAATCCCACTACCCATACCTGGTCCTCTTTATCCGTCAGCACTGAGGCGATTTTGTCAGAAGGCAGACCGCTGCCGTCGCCGTAACGGTAGTTGGCAATCAGATTGTCCTCCTGGGGATTCCACACAAAAAGGCCCGTGGCAAAGCTCGATATCCAGAAATTCCCTTTGCTGTCTTCGTCCATACACGTGATGAACACTCCGTTGAAGCAGTTGATCTGGCGGAATGAATCGCTCTCCGGCAGGTACTCAAACAGTCCAAGTGTATTTGAGAAATAGAGTTTTCCCGCCTTTGAACGGTAGCAATAATACACCTTGGGGTCGGAGACTCCCTTGTTTCTTTCCAGGGTGCCGTATTTTCGCAGTTTCATTGATTCGGTGTCGAGGCGGAACAGGCCATCCAGGCTGCCGAACCACAGATTGTTGCCATCGCACACGGGAGAGCAGACAGTTGTCGGAATTCCGGGGATATCCACCTTGTCTGTGCTGCCGTCCGACAGCTTGTATTTGAGAAGCCCGTTCTGCTCCGTTCCTATCCACACGGTGTTATTGCCGTCATAGGCGAAGCCGCTCATAATGGCTCCGCTGAGAGTCTCCCCCGAGGCGTAGTAGTGTTTCCTAATCAACCTTTGGAATGAGCCGCAAATGCTGATGCCTCCATCTTTGGTGCCTACCCAAAGGTCGCCGTCCCTGTCCACAAAAGCCGTATATACATAGTTGCCGCTAAGGGAGAAGCGGTCCTTCTCGTTTTCCACTATGTGTATTGCACCGTCTTCCGGCCTGCTCAGGTCATAGCGCCACAGCCCGTCCGTCGTACACAGCCATACCTGGCGTCCGTTTTCCAGAAAGGCATCCACAAGGGTGGAATTGCTGCTCCAGCGGAAGAGCTCTTCCACTATATTGGTGGTCTGGTCATACAGGCTTATGCCATGCAAGTTGCTCATTACCAGAAGCTTCCCTTCCAGCATAAAGAGCTGCTCGACCTCGTCCCCCAAGAAGTAGTCAGGGTTGTTGGATGGTCGCACCGCCTGCATATTCTTCATCTGCCCGTCTGCCCTGAACAGGTTGTTGTGGTATTTGGATACGAAAAATCCTCCTTCCGTGTCGCTTACGATTCTTCTGAAACTGATTTGTACGCCGTCAGTGTCATATTCCGGAGCTGTGCCGGGGTCGTCCCTGTAATTGGTGAGGGTACCTGTGTGAGGGTCGTAGCAGAAACAACCCTGATAATTGGCGACAATCTAGATTTTTCCGTCTGCGTCGCAGTATAGGAAGGTGACTTTGTTCTTTGGGGTAGTCCCCTTGTCACTGACCATATCGAAGCGTTCGAAAGTGGCCTTGTCGTAGATGTAACGGGTCACTCCGGTGTCGGTGCCTATCCACAGATTGCCTTCCTTGTCTTCTATGATTGTATGGATGAAGTCCGAATCCAGCCCCAATTGTTCTTTATAATAGGTAACGAATCTGGTTCCGTCGTATCTGTTCAAGCCTTTGAAGGTCCCTATCCAGATGAAGCCCCGGCTGTCCTGCATTATCTTGCTGATACCGTCGTAGGAGATATCGCTGTTGGACGTGTTGATGTGGGTGAACTGAAATTGTTCATTCGCTTTTCCTTGCACGGCAAGAAGCGGGAAAGTGCCGGCCAGCAGAGCAATCAGCACTATGGATAAGGTCCTTTTAAGCATAGGCTATTTGTCGATTTTTCCTCTTGTCAGCACCAGAGTACCTCCCAAGTCAGATACTGCAAGCACTTCGTTGTTTCCCAGATCGCAAAGGGAGTTCCATCTGGCTTTGCCCGTGCTCTGGTCCACCGTAACAGGTCTTGTGGGCGTCCTCATTGTTGTGAATCTTCCGTCCATGAATTCGCTCTTTGGGCTTACTACGACTTCCATCACGGAATTGTCAGCAGAGGCTTCTGCGGCGCCTTCCGAGGATTGGTAGGACAGCACGAAAAAGTCGTCTGTTTCAATGAGATAGGGAGCTCCGTAGTAATTGTTTACATAGTCCAGTGTCTTCTGCATAGGATCAAACCTGTGCTCTGAATCGCTGCCGTAAATCACTTTGGACCAGTTGTCCTCCACCGAGGTGTAGACTATCTGAGGCTGCAGGTGTTGTCCCGATCCCTCATAGTGTTCGATTGCCAGATAGATATTGCCGTCATAAAGCATTACGACGGGCATTCCGTCCCTGTACCTTACCGTGTAGGCCGCGATTCGGGCCTCGCCCCAGCTGTCGCCTCCGTCCTTGGATTCTATGACGGAGATGTTCTGATATCCCAGCCCCAGCCGGTAGTAGGGAGTCTCGTCCGCGAAATATATCTGCACCGTCCCGTCGGGCAGTTCCAGCACGAAGGGCTCCCAGCAGCCTTTTGCAATGGAAGTGCTCCAGGTGTTGGATTCGTAGATGATTTTTCTTTTGCTCCAACTTGAGCCTCCGTCATCACTGGTGACGTAGCAGATGCTGTAGGGCATAAGGTCAGAGCGCGTGCCTGAGGGTCGTATGTTGCCGGCGTAGATTATGCGGTCGGGGTGGTGGGGATGCGTGTGACTGAGTTGGGCAAATTCGGAGTTGGCTATGTTGCTCCATACCGTCTCCCCGTTCACCGTATGCTTGGCTTTGGGAAGGGCAAGCGCTTCGTCCGTCCAAGTCAGACCATTATCCTCGCTGAAACGGCAGTATCCGTTGCATACATGTGCTTCATAGACTGCCATAAGCCTGCCGTCGTTCAGGCGATGTACTCTACCGTAGCCGCCTGGCCAGGATTGGGCGTTGTCCCTGTCCCAACTCACTTGGAAGTCCTTCTGTTCTATGTCGGCTCCGATATGGGTGCCGGTCGGACGGAATGTTATGTCAGGAGAGCAGGTGACAATCCCGGGTTTGATACGGAAAGAATCTCCGGTCTTTATCCGCATAAAATGGTTCTTGGCGTCAATTATTTCTACGGTGATGCCTGAGGCAAAGCTTATGGGAGGCAGAGCAATAAGGTATTCCCCGCTTTGGCTGCAATTGGTCAGTCTGACATGGTCTGCACCGCTTACAGCTTCACCGACAACGGGTTTGCCGGCCGCATCGTAGCTGAGCCGGAATGTCCCGGAAATGGCTTCTGAAGCATTGCCTTTGACAATAATTTCTGCAATATCGTCTCCGTCGCTCTCGTCGCGCAGTACGCTGAGTTTCAGAAAGCCTCCCACATGGTACAAGGACACGGCTTCCGTTTCAGATTTTCCAGCCATTATGGATGATCCTTCAGGGAAAGAGCCTTGGATGTGGGTTTGATTGGTCAAGAAGGTGATTTCGGACTCGCTTCTGCGTGCTTCTGCCGGATAGATTATGCTGTAGGGGGCACTTACGCCTTCAACGGTAAACTTTGCGCTTCCGCTACCGGCCGCACTCTCGTCAAGGGCGTTTGATGTTGTTCCGTTGACGCTGATTTTATCGCCTGTTGACCAATACAACTTGTAGATTCCATTTTCAACGCTGCCTACATAAGTCTTGGTGTCAGTTCCGTCGCCAATGCAGTCCTGGGTGCCGTTGCCAGCGCTATCGGGAATGTTCCCTGTATGGGCGATGGCGGTGGAAGGAATGATGCTTGACGCAGGCTCTGTGATGGAGGCAGCAATGGTTACGGAACCCCCGTCGGGACCGGACATTCCATGTTCAGAGGAATCCGTTGCCTCCGTCTGTATTCTGGCACAGGACATCATCAAAATTGCGGGCAGCAGTAGCCCTGGAATCAAACAATAGTGTTTCATATTCATGGTCTAATATACCACAAAAATATTGAACTATGACTCTGTCTCGCAAAAAATTATTTCCAAAAATCGCAAATAATTCTTCAGCCTTCTCATAGCATTTCCCCGACGATTGTATGAGATGGTCGAAATGCGATGGCATCATCACGCATCGCTGTTCCATTTGGAAGAAAGTATGTTCTTGTGGGACGCTTCGTACTAAGTGCTATTGCAAACTGATAAAAATATGCCCTTTATCCCAATCTTTGAAGAAAATGACCCTTTTTCCAGGTCTTGTCCCAATGTAACTTTGCCGAGATTTATTAAATAATCCGCAATATGAAAATCAAAGGAAATTCAATACTCATTACAGGTGGAGCATCCGGAATCGGTCGCCTTTTAGGTCTTATCTCCATTCGCAAAGGTGCTTCTGCAGTAATCGTGTGGGATATCAATCCCGTAAGTATCGCCAAGGTAAAGAAGGAGTTTGAGCAGGAGGCAAAAGGCGCCACACAAATATTCTCGGCAGTAGTGGATGTGTCAGACAATGCCAGGGTGCGCGAAGCTTATGCTGAGGCGGTAAATCAGGCAGGACGAGTTGATATCGTGGTCAATTGTGCAGGAATAGTTACCTCCAACAAACTTTTTTCCGACAATACTCCGGAGGAGATTGAGCGCACCATACGCATCAATACAATTGCTCCCATGTACGTGGCTCTGGCTGCCATAGGTGATATGGTGAAGAGGGACAGTGGTCATATTTGCAACATTGCCTCCGCAGCCGGAATGCTTTCCAATCCCAGGATGAGCGCCTATGCCGCCAGCAAGTGGGGGGTTATAGGCTGGTCGGACTCAGTAAGGGTGGAACTCTCTGAGATGAAGTCCAAAGTACGCATTACAACCATAGCTCCCTATTATATAAATACGGGAATGTTCGACGGGGTGACATCCAAGATTTTCCCCATACTCGACCCGGAAAAAACGGCAGAAAAGATAATAAGGGCCATTGAGCGCAATGTGGATTTCAAGGGCATACCTTTCCCCTTCCACTTCATCCGTTTTTGGCAGGGAGTTCTGCCCACGCGTTTTTTCGACTGGTTCTTTGGCCAGGTATTTGGTATTTACCATACTATGGATCATTTTACAGGCAGGAAAAATTCGTAAATTTGGCCGTCAAAGGGAATGAGACGCAGGCAAGGCTCAAGGTGAAAGCCAAGGGCACGAATTGCTTCCAAGGCAATTAACACAACGTCATCCAGCACAATAATATCCCACACAATAAAACCCGGTATGGCAATTGAAAATACAACCCCCGAAAAGATAGAGGCTCTCAATCGGGCTCAGAAGGATTTTTTTGCAACAGGAGTCACTCTTGACCCAAAGTGGAGAAAGAGACAGCTCAAAATTCTGCTGCAAGCTATGGAAAAATGGGAAAAGCCCCTTGCTGATGCTCTTTGGACAGATTTGCACAAATCCTACAAGGAGGCTTATCTTACGGAACTTGCCCTTGTGAAGGCAGAATTGAAACATGCTTTGAAGAACGTGCGCAAGTGGTCCGCCCGCGAGTGCAGAGCCACAGCCCTTTCCTGCATGCCCGCGAGAAGTTACATTGTGAAGGAGCCCCTCGGCACCTCTTTAATAATAGCGCCGTGGAACTATCCTGTCCAGTTGTTGCTTAACCCCCTTGTAGGGGCAATTGCGGCCGGTTGCACCGCTCTTCTCAAGCCTTCTCCCTATGTGCCAAATGTTTCCAAGGTCATAGAGCAGATGATAGGGGAGTGCTTCCCCGAAAACTATGTGGCAGTGGTTCAGGGCAACAGGGAGGTGAACAAGAAGTTGCTGGAGTGCCGCTGGGATATGATTTTCTTCACCGGAAGTCCGGCATTGGGTCATGAAGTGATGGCGGCGGCGTCCAAATATCTTACTCCCGTTGTACTGGAACTCGGAGGCAAAAGCCCCTGCATCATCGACAGAAGCGCCGACGTGAAACTGGCGGCAAGACGCTGTGCCTGGGGTAAGACACTCAATGCCGGTCAGACCTGCATAGCGCCGGATTACATACTCATCCACAGTCAAGTCAAAGAGGAATTCGTGCACGAATTTGAGGAGCAGGTAGCCCTGATGCACGGTACGGACAGTCAGAAAGACGAACATTATGTGCGGATGGTTTCTGACAAAGCCTTCAAGAGGGTGGCTTCCTACTTGGCCGAAGGCGATGTGCTCAGCGGAGGTTTTATCGACGAGACAGAGAGATACATAGAGCCCACCTTGCTCGGGAACGTGGCTCCAGACTCCAAGGTTATGACCGAGGAAATCTTCGGACCGGTCTTCCCCGTGGTTACTCTGGATGATGAAGGGAGTCCATTTGAGGAAAAGGTCATCAATTTCATCAACAGCAGGGAGAAACCTCTCGCTTTCTATTACTTCGGCAAGGAGAAAAAGGGATGGGACATCATACGTCGCACCTCATCCGGAGGGGGATGCATCAACGACACGATAATGCACATTGTGAACGCTCACCTTCCCTTCGGTGGAGTAGGCAATTCCGGTATGGGCAGCTACCACGGCCGCCTCAGTTTCGACGCCTTTACCCACAGGAGGGGCATAGTGGTTTCCTCCCGTTTTGTGGACCTACCCTTCAAATACATGCCATACAGGCTCTTCTCCCTCACAAAAAAACTGTTGTAAGGCAAAAATATTCAATTTCGCAGCCGCGGATAAGAAGAAAATGCTACCTTTGGCGAAATTCTCAAAAATGACATTATGAAGCGTTTCTTCCTTATTCTTGCGGCTGCGGCTGCGTTTGTTTCCGCCAATGCGGAGAGCCTCACAAGGGCAGAAAAGATTGCCCGCCATATGCAGGACCCCAAATCCAAGTATGTAGTGGTTACTGTGCATCGTGGCGATTGGCGTAATTATCCGGAGAACTCCATTCCTGCCATTGAAAGTATCATCAGGATGGGCGCCGACATAATGGAGCTGGACCTCAAGCTCACCAAAGACAGCGTTTTGGTTCTCTCCCACGACAAGACTCTCAACCGTTGCACGACCGGAAAGGGCCTTGTTTCCGATTACACTTATGATGAAATCAAGAAGTTCAGGCTCAAGAGAGCTCATGGTGTTGCCACGGATTCCCTTCACATGCCTACCCTCAGGGAAGCTTTGGAATGTTGTAAGGACCGTATCTGTGTTAATGTGGACCAAGGTTATGAATATTATGATATGGTGCTTGCCATTACGGAAGAGCTTGGAGTGACCGACCAGATACTCATCAAGGGCAAGAAGCCTGTAGCTTCAGTGGCGAAGAAAATGGCCTCTCATAAGCACAATATGATGTATATGCCCATAATCGACATCCAGAAGCCGCAAGGTCAGAAACTCTTTGACGAATACCTCAGTACCGGCACTGTGCCTATGGCCTATGAGCTTTGTTGGAGCAAAATGACCCCTGAAGTTAAGGACTGCATCGCCAAGATTCACGCTCAGGGTTCAAAGCTTTGGGTGAATACCATTTGGGGCAGCCTCTGCGGATATCTTGATGATGATGCCGCTCTTGATTGCGGTAATCCCGCATTGATTTATGATCAGGTACTGGATTTGGGTGCATCCCTCATTCAGACGGATCGTCCTGAAATGCTCATCAAATATCTTAAGAGCAAGGGCCGCCGCAAATTGTAGGCGGCCGCTCAGGCCTTGACCTCTTTCCGGCCGCGCAAACTGTCTCTGAAGGCATAGCCGGCGCAGCCGAGCACAAGCAGCAGAAGCACTATGCTGCAGGCGCGTGAGATCCTTTCTCCCAGAATGCAATCCTCAGGAACATAACGCATTACGATTTCTCCCTTGCCGGCTGGCACGAGGGCGGCGCGCAGTATCCAATTCGCCCGGAACAGGGGCAGAGGCTCTCCGTTAAGAGTGGCTTTCCAATAAGGATGGTAGATTTCCGAGAATACCAGCATTGCGTCCTTGTTCGATTCATAGCTGTAGTGAAGCTCATTCGGAGCGTAGGAAATCATTTCTACAGTTCCCGGCCCCTCTGAGTCACCCGTATTTCCAAGCCCTACCGTGCCGGATGCCAGATGATTCTTCCGCACAACCGCGCAACTGCTCAGGTCCACCATCCCCAGCAATTTGATTTCCTCGTCGGCCGACTCCGCAGCTACAGCCTTGCCCACGAACCAGGCCGGACCCATTGCATACTTGTTTTCCACTGGAGCATAATCCGCCCCGACTATCATGTATTTGCCGTTCAGCATAGAGACAACACTCATCCTGGGCATATTCTCTTCCATTTCCCCGATTGTCGAGGCCTCCTTCGTAGCTGTCCGGAACTGTTCGATTTCCTTGCTTAGGTAGTGGTCTATGAGATCCTGGTAACGCTGCATCTTTGTGGGAGAATAACCCCCTATGCTCTTGTGACGATAGCTTGTGAGACTGCTGTTGAACGTGCTTTCGGACAGGTCCAGAACACGGAATGCAGGGTCATCATCTTCCAGTATGTACTGGTCCACCGGCCTGGCTTCGAAATGGGCATTGAAGTCTTTCTGCCGTACAAAGTGGCTTTTGTTGAGATAGCGTTTGCCCACACTCCACATATCTGCAAGTATGAGCAACCCTACCAGAGCGCCAGCCACATACAGTCTGCGCGCCATTTTTTCTTTCGAGGGCATCAGTAACGCCCATACAATTGCTGCAGCGCTTACAAGTATAAGGAAGAAACTGCGCAGGGCGTCCGCGCGGAGCAGATGTTCCCTGTCGGCTTGGAGCGCATCGGCAATCAGAGGGTGCATCATAGAGTCAGAGGATGCTTCGAAATTGCCGGCAATGGAGGGAAAGAAGGAGACAAGCAGACAGAAGCCGGCCGTTATGCCCAGACTGGCCAATGTGGCTTTGACCACCCTGCCGGGTTCTTCTCTGCGCTTTATTACCCTATCTAATGTATATATGCCCAGTAGGGGCAGGCAGAATTGCAGAATCACCAGAGCCATCGAAACGGTTCTGAACTTGTTGTACATTGGAGCGTAGTCAAAACACAACTGTGTGAACCACATAAGATGTCTGCCCAGAGCGAGAAGCACAGCAAGGATCACGCAGGCCAATGCCCACCATTTCTCCCTTCCTTTCAGTAGAAACAGGCCCAAAATGAAGAGAAAGATGCTGATGGCGCCCATATACATGGGACCGGCGGTGAATGGCTGGGGCCCCCAATACAGAGGCAGGCTGCTGCATATTTGTTTGGGGTTCTCGCCTGCCTGTTTGAAGAGTTTCCACGTAGCAGACTTGCTGTCCAGACTGCCGCCGGATGCCCCGCCGTTGTAGTTCGGTATCATAAGGTTGGGCAGTTCCTCAAAGCCGTAGGACCACGCCGTGGCATAATCCAGGTCCAGTCCCTTTGAATTGATGCCTTCTCCGCTGAGCTCGCTGCCTCCCCTCATTGTGAAGGGGGCATATTCATAGGTAGGAATGAGTTTGTTGGCGTTGGTGGCTATGCCGACGCTGCCCATCACCAGCAGGGCGGCGGAAGCGGCGGCAAAACGCCCGAACAGCCTTTTTCTGTCCTTGTTTATCAGTACGCTGACAAAGGTGGCCAGAGCGTAAATAAGTATGATTATCGCAAGGTAGTAGGTAATCTGGACGTGGTTGGCCTTGACTTGGAAGGACAGGGCAAGGGCGAACATTGCGGCCCCCAACAACGTAGCGCTCAGCCAGTTGCGGCATTTTCTCTCACCCAGGGCGCTGCGATAGACAAATATCATTGCGGCCAGAGCCCAAGGCGCGAAGGCTATGGCCTGCATCTTGGTGTTGTGACCCACTTGAATAATCTGGAGGTTGTATGAACAGAAGGCCACGGCAACGGCTCCGGCAAGGGCAAGAAAACGGTTCACCCCCATTGAGAGCATCATCAGGAAGGCGCCCAGCATTGCGATGAAAAGGTAGCTTGCGGGCCTCCTTCCCCATAGCAGGGCTTTGTACAGTACTTTTGTCCAATCCCCTTCGAAGTCGTCCACAAAGGTTACATTGGGCATACCGGAGAACATGCTGCCGCTCCAACGAGTTTTGTCGTCGGGGTGGGCTGCATTCCAATCGAGGCTTTCCTTGGCCATGCCCTGCCATCCACTGATGTCGCTCTGGTTGACAATCTTGCCTTCGAGCACCTGGGGTACAAAGGCGTAGGACAGTACCAGCATTATAGCCACAAGGGCGGCCCATATTCCTATATTCTTCAATAATGTCTTATTCATTTTGTCGTTTTATTGGATTTCAACTAAATATTGCACCGCAAGTGCGCCATATTGATTGCAAAATTAGTGAAAACCCCCGTTTTTATGTACATTTGCTTCCGTGATTTTCAAAACACTCGCCCAGAGCGTGAGAATCCGCTGTTGCAAAACTTGAGCATGAAGATAGGAGATAAGATAGATTTGGGCCCCAGGCCGCTGTTCCTTGCCCCGATGGAAGACGTCACGGACGCCACTTTCCGCTGGATATGCAAAAAGTATGGCGCGGATATGGTCTATACCGAATTCATCCCTTCCGACGGCCTTATTAGAGATGCTTCCAAAGCCATTGCCAAAATGCGTACCTATGATTTCGAGGCACCCATAGGTCTGCAGATTTACGGTCACATTCCAGAGGCCGTGGTGGAAGCCGCCCGTATGGTCGAGCGCGCAGCAGAGATAGCAGGAGGCCACGGGGCCGATCTTGTGGATATCAACTTCGGCTGTCCGGTCAAGAAAATCGCCGGTCGGGGCGCAGGGAGCGGAATGCTGCGCGAGCCGGACAAACTGGTGGCTATCACTGAGGCCGTGGTCAAGGCCGTCAAATTGCCAGTCACCGTAAAGACCCGCCTGGGTTACGATGAGGACAGCAAAATCATTGTCGAGTTGGCCGAAAGGCTGCAGGATGTGGGCATACAGGCTCTCACCGTCCACGGCCGCACCCGTTCCCAAATGTACAAGGGAGAGGCAGACTGGACCCTCATAGGCAAAATCAAGGAGAACCCCCGTATGCACATACCTATAATAGGTAATGGGGATATTACCGACCCCATTAAGGCCAAGGCTGCCTTCGAGCGCTACGGCGTGGACGGGGTTATGATAGGAAGGGCCACATATGGTCACCCGTGGATATTCAAGGAAATAAGGCATTACCTCGATACCGGGGAACTTCTCCCTCCTATGAGCGTGGCGGACAGAGTGGAACTGGCCAAGGCACATTTTGCCAAAAGCGTGGAAATCAAGGGGCCAAAGGTAGGGGTGTTGGAGATGCGCCGCCATCTGGCAAACTATTTCAAGGGCATAGCGGATTTCAAGCCCTACAGGTTGCAATTGGTAACTTTGACGGACCCTGGGGATGTATTGTCCATACTGGACGAGGTGGCTGTCCGTTTCGGGGATTGCACGCCCGAGACGAGTTCCGTATATGGATTTTAAATTTTATAAATTATGAGGAAAATTCTTTTTTCAATCGCTGCTCTTGCGTCAACTGCCAGCCTTTATGCGGCAAAAGTTGACATCGTGCCGGCTCCGAAGGTTCTGGTGGAATCTTCAGGCGAATTCAGGGCTGCAGGCGCTCCGGTGGCCGTAAGCTCCGCCGCCGCAGCCGCCGCAACAGACCTTGCTGCTTCCTTTGCTGCCGACCTTACCGTCTCCAGCGGCAAGGAATCCCGCGTGAATGCCTTCTCGGGCAGGACACCGGCCAAGGGGATAGTCTTTGATTTTGATGCTGACCTTGCAGCAGAGGCCTATACGCTGGACGTTACTCCCGGCAAAGTGTCGGTAAAAGCCTCTTCAACTTCCGGCTTCTTCTATGCCGTGCAGAGCCTCAAACAACTCCTTCCCGTAGCTATCTACACCGGCGTGCGTGATGCCGAGTCCTCGTGGACCATTCCCTGTGTGCACATTGAGGATGCTCCCGCTTTTGCCTACAGGGGCCTGCATCTTGATTGCTGCCGTCATTTCTTCAGTATCGACGAAGTCAAGAAAATCCTGAACCTGATGTCAATGTACAAGATAAACACTTTGCACTGGCACCTTACCGACGACCAGGGCTGGAGGATAGAAAGCAAACTCTATCCCCGTCTGACTGAAGTTGGTTCCATACGCAAGGGTACCCAGATAGGATATGACAGGTACAGCTGTGACAATGTGCCTTATGGTGGCTTCTATACCCAGGAACAGGTGAAGGAAGTGATTGAATACGCCTCCCGCCGCAGCATCACCATCATTCCCGAGGTGGACCTTCCCGGCCATATGCTTGCCGCCCTGACAGCCTATCCCGAACTGGGATGCACCGACGGTCCCTATGAACTCTGGACCCGCTGGGGCATATCCACCCAGGTGCTCAACCCTGCAAAGCCTGCCACCATGGACTTCCTTAAGAACGTCTGCGGTGAGATTGCCGACCTTTTCCCCGGAAAATACTTCCATATCGGAGGTGACGAATGTCCCAAGGGGGAATGGAAGAATGACCCCCTCTGCCAGAAACTTATAGCTGAACTCGGCTATGTGGACGACAAGAACGCCACCAAGGAGCAACGTCTGCAGAATTGGGTGACCGCACAGATGCAGGAATATCTCGCTTCCAAGGGCAAGGAAGTCATAGGATGGGATGAAATTCTGGAGGGAGATTTGAAGGAGGGCGCCGTAGTAATGTGCTGGAGAGGCCCCCAGCACGGAATCAAGGCTGCCCAGAAGGGATTTGACGTCATAATGACCCCCAATCAGTACCTTTATTTCGACTTTGTGCAGTCCCCTCGCATTGAGAAGGAACCCCTCAGCATCACCACTCAGGCCCAGCGTTACGTATCCTGGGAAAAGGTTTACAGTTTCAATCCTTTTGACCAGTTGAATGAGGAGCAGAGCAAGCATATCATAGGCGTCCAGGCCAATGTATGGACAGAATACATAAGCACGGAAGACCACCTCGAATATATGATAATCCCCCGTATCTTCGCCCTTAGCGAGTTGCAGTGGAGTCCCGTGAGCACCCGTTCGGAGGAGCGCCTGCGCAACAGCATGGCCACTCACCAACTGCCCATTATGTCGAGCCTTGGCTACAACTACCGTCCCCTCGACAATGTATTTGAAAAGCCTGAGCCTGCGGGAGAAAACGTGTTGAGGCTGCTCTACTGGAACATACAGAACGGAATGTGGGCGGACCAGGGCAACAACTATGACAATTTCGTCAATTGGGTAAAAAGTTACGACCCCGACATTTGCGTTTGGTGTGAGGCCGCAAGCAATTATAAGACAGCAGACAAGGCAAGGTTGGAGGAGGGCGGACGCTATCTTCCCTCCGGATGGAAGGAACTCGCCGGGCGCTATGGCCACAAATATGTATTTTTGGGCTGCCACAGGGATAATTTTCCTCAAGTAATCACCTCCAAATATCCCATTGAGGAGGTAGCGCGCATCTGCGGAAGCCAACCCGATTCAGTGGTGACCCACGGGTCCGGCTGGGCAAAAATACGCTATGCCGGTCAGGCCATAAACATTGTGACCGTGCACACCTGGCCTCAGAAGTTTGCCTTTGGCGTGCCTAAGGAGGAGCGCAAGGCAAGTGCGGAGCGCCGTGAAGGAGACCAGTATCGCTGCAAGGAAGTCAAGTATATATGCGAGCATACCATACTCAGTGGTGAAGGAGCCGGCGAGCAGAATTGGATAATGTTGGGCGACTTCAACTCCAAGAGCCGCATCGATAGGCCCATTTACAATATGCAGCAGGATGACGGTTATACCTTCCTGTGTCAGGACTGGATTGCCGAGCATACTCCTTATATCGACATCCTCAGCAAGCACACGGGTGACCGCCAAATTTCTTCTACCTATACCCGCGACCGCATAGACTACATCTATATTACTGAACCTCTTGCGCGCCGTGTGAAGGAGGCATATTACATAGCCGACGAGTGGACCCTGCCCCACAGCACCCATATCAGCCAATTCAAGACTCCTTCCGACCACCGTCCAGCCTGTCTTGAGCTGAAGTTCTGATCGTCATTTTGCCCGCAGTCGGGCAGTCAATTAAAGAAGATCCGCGCCTTTATGGTGCGGATTTTTTGAATTTCTACCCTTTGAGGTTAAGAAAAATTTGGATTGGGGGGGGAAATATTAATATATTTATAGGAATTAGTTAAATATGCTGTTCCTATGAATAAAACCAAAAAAAGCAGCAGGGAGCTGTATGTAATCCCTGAAATCAGTTTTCTTTGCGAACTTTCATCTTGTATTTGTGACGGTTCAAACGGCATAAGCATGGGTGATATCAAGGATGAGAATATCTCCTGGGAATAATTTATGCGACCGCGATATCTTACAGCGCTATTTCTGTCAGCGCTGAGTTTTGCGTATTGTACCCCGCAGAAGGATCTTATCAATTATTCGCCGGAGGGCGACAACGGCAAGGATGCCGGGTTTAGACCCCTTGATGACAGTGGTCAATATGCTGAGTTTCATCTGGAAACCAGTCCAGATGCTATAATGGCCCGGACAGGCGAAGGTTTTTCATTCAGTCTCGAAGATAAAATCTATTCTCGGATGGAGACCTTCAGCCCTGTACTTGGGGAAGACGGCACCTGCAGCGTTAAGGTTCCCAGTTCCAAAACCCACAATTATAGGCTGTTTCTATATCCGGGTGGAGAGATGAAATGGTATATGGAAGAGGCACCCTTGCACGGGCTGATGATTCCATATTCCCAGTTCCTCGGTACTACACTCGCTGCAATGTCATCTTTCCCTCTGTATGGCGAGTATTCCTCCGAAACAGGCAGTACGATAATCTTCCGCGAAGTCTTTGCGGCAGTTGAATTGAGCCTTGAAGGAGATGCCTCCATCAGCTCAATCCATCTTGAAAACAAGAATGCAGACCCCTCTGCTTCCATTTATCTTGCCGGTCTGGCGGATTTTGACCCGGAGAAGGGATACGAGGTGACTAAGGGCGTGAACTTCGTCAACCTGAACTGTATGGACAGGAACGGAAAAGGAGCGGCCCTTGGCGGAAGTGCTCGCAAGTTTTACCTCGTACTGGCCCCAGGCAACTATTTCAAAGGCTTGACACTCAGCGTGTCCGATACGCGTCACAAGGCAGTGGATTATGATATTCCTCCCTTTGAAATCAAGGCCGGCGAACTCAGGTCTTTGGGCTCGTTCCATTATAAGCCGGCATCCGACATCCTGTTGTACGAACGCTTTGACAACTTTGTTTGGGGAGGCAACGTAAGGGACAGTGAAGGTACGTTCAGCTCTTTTGCTCCCGATTCTAATACAAGTCCTGATGACGCGCCTGCCTCACGCAGCGGTTTTGAGGATGCTTTCACCCGCGTCAGTACTAACACTGCCGGCTCGGCAATGATTCAATCCACCTATACGGCAGGTTATACGGTGCAGCAGCGCCACGCCGTCAGCTCGGATTACATCGCCAGCAGAAGTATCGGAGACTATAACTATCTGTACCGTTGTCAGGAATTCCAGGGCTGCATCAGCGCCGGTGCCGGTGATGCTGTGCGCGGTATGGTCGATTTGGCCCGCTTCGAGAAACTCAATCAGGGTCTATATAAGGCTATCATAGAGTTCGACGTAGCCTTCCGCTACGGGACCACGGATGACTTCGCCATACAGATAAGTAAGTCCGGCATTGTGCGCAGCGTGACTGTGGACGGAGAGCCTATGGAACTGGAAACCACTCTCGACGGTAACAATACCCACAATCACAGCTTTGTCAGTCGTTGTCTGATGACCAGGAAGAACTTGCTTCCGCCCTCAACCTCCGGCGATGCCCTCGGGTGGCATCACGTGAAGATTGAAGCATGGAATCTCTGTGAAGTAAGCGTGTTGTCCATGTTGGGCGCCACTACGGATGCATCACTCAAGCATGGCTTTTTCATCGACAATATCTGTGTCAGGGCTGAGGAGATGCCCAAGGGCAATTTGCGTGTGCTGTTCATGAATATCCAGAACGGAATGTGGGCGGATGAACCCAACAACTACGACAATTTTGTCTCGTGGGTGAGAAAGTATGACCCCGATGTCTGTGTATGGTGCGAGGCCCGTACTCTGTACAAGCCAGGTACGTCCACGGCTGTTTCATCAGATGCCGAAAGAAAACTCTGCCGGACTATGGGCTCTGCAAGCGACGATGGTTGGAGAGACTTGGCTGCAAGGTACGGCCACCAGTATTATGCCATCAGCGGCTTCAGGGACAATTATCCTCAGGTAATCACTTCACGCTATCCCATCACGACTCTGGGTCGGTACACCGATGCAGGCAGCGGATTGAAGATTCAGCACGGCGCCGGTATGTTTTCAGTGGAAATCGCAGGTAAAACCCTCAAAGTTGTATCTCTGCATCTTTGGCCTCAAATTTACTCGCCTTCATCAAATACGGCTGCCAGTGCCGCAGCCCTCGAAGGCAGGGACCACCAGGTCAAGGAAATAGACGCCATACTCGAGCAGACCTCTCCCTCGGCCTCTGATTACTTCCTGATGATGGGCGACCACAATGCCATCACCAGACAGGACGCGTGGTACTATGAACCCAACAATCTTTATGAAGTGGTTACGGCTAAGTGGAAAGATACACCCATAGAGTTTACAGACGGGAAATATCGCGAAAAATGGTATCAGGCCCACGACAGGATTATCGACAACGGAGCCTATGACGATATGCTCGTCAAGTTCTGGCCTGGCAAGTTCATGTCTTCCACGGGCGGTTCAGCCAGGATAGATTTTATGTATGGTTCACCGGCGATGACGGAGAAGCTCGTCAATATGACTACAATCCACGACAGCTGGTCCACCATTGTTTCCGGGACGGCTCCTTTCGCTTTCCCGTCAGACCACCTGCCCATACTCGCTGATTTCAATTTATAGTAATCCAATTCGGACAATGAAAAAACGGTTCCTCATATTTTTTGCCGCATTTTGCAGCTGGCTTATGTCGGGTTGCAGTCCCATTGACAAGAATGCGGAAAGAGGGGAATATATCAAGGTATATACCTCAGCGGACGCAAAAACAGCCGCAGATGAAGCCTGGTTGCCCTGTGCAGGCGGAACTACTAGCCTTTATGTCAGGACGAACGTGCCTTTCGAAGTTAAGTGGCAGGACGGAAAACTCCCTGCTTGGGCGAGAGTTGGAGAGCCTGTCAGGATGAACGGCAACCTTTATAGGATAGACGTGGAGTTCGATCCTTTGTACCAAAGGCAGAGCGAAGCTGTCTCCAGAGGTCTTTACGAAAGGAGGGATGGAGTGCTGATGTTGACCAACTCCGGTCTTTTTCTGGGCCGTTACTTTGTTTTGCATCAGGGGCTTACAAAACGTCTTGGGACGGACTTTTCATGGCTCACGGACGGTTACGACATCCCCAATAAGACCATAGGTGAGACTCTTTATCAGGATTGGACATCTTCCCAGAAAGCGTACGGCTACAGTTCGACCGCCTTTGAGGGCCAGAAGTCGGCGTGGTGCTATGCCAAGAAAGGTTATGTCCGTCTCGGTAACGAAGAAGGTATGGGCGCGGATTTCATTCTGCCTGCTGTATCGGCGTTTGCCGGTGACTCCCTGCTGGTGCTGTCCTTTGCGGCAGTCGCCCAGGTGGGGGCCGCTCTCGGCGATTTCACGGGCAACACAGAGGGTGGCATTACTCCCGGAGAGGAATATAATCCCGGTACCGGCAGCGGCAGCGGAGAAGGCGGGGGTGGCAATGAAGGAGGAGAAGGCGGTGAGGGTGGCAATCCCAGTGAACCCGATGAACCTCAGGTGCCGGTTAATCCAGGTGAAAGCGGTGGTACAGAGACCATCACTCCGATGTCAACCGCTTACAGAGCAGCAACAACAGGTTCTGATAACGAAAAAGATGCTTCGAAGCTCAGGATAGAAATCAGCGGAGGCGGTTTCATACGCAGCGCTGCCGGAGACAAGGCAACTTCCCTCGAACTTGAACTGGGACATTATGATCCTAACTCACCCTCGTATCCCGCCGACATCTTCGAAGGCCAGCGTTACCTTGTATTTATCGAAGGTGACCGTTCGAATCCCCTGTCCGGCAAGACCTGCATACGCTTTGTGGCCGGCGACATCAGCGGAACTTCCACACGTCCCAACAGAGTCTTCCTTGATGACATCTATGTTTACAGGATGTTGATGAATTACAGGAAGGATGAGAATTCGCCCCGCATCGATATGGATGAGGATATTTACAAATTGAATTCAGGCACGAGCGGTCTTGATATGGTGTTGGGAGGCGCCTCACGCAATGAATAAATTCAGATTTTTTGCCCTTGCGGCGCTTCTGTTCCTTGTGTTCTGTCCTTATGTTTCCGCTGCCGGCGACATCAAGGGTAGGGTGGTGGATGCTTCCGGCCAGCCCGTCATTGATGCGGCCGTCCTGGTGAACGGCAATACAGCAAGCGGTGTTATTACCGATCTGGACGGAAACTTCACAGTTAAGGCTGCCGACGGAGACCTTCTTCTTGTGAAGTCTCTAGGCTATGCAGATGCCAGTCACAAAGTCAAGGGAACAGCTTTCGTTACCATCACACTTCAGGAAGACAGCAATATGTTGGAGGAAACAGTGGTAATAGGCTACGGCAGTGCCAAGAAGAGCGATTTGACCGGTGCTGTTGTGAACGTCAAGATGGGGGACATCAAGGACAGTCCTGCCGTCTCCGTGGACAATGCCCTTCAGGGTAGGGTAGCCGGTGCGGACTTTATGAGTACCGACGGTGCTCCCGGTTCCACTACTACCATACGAATTCGAGGTACTCGTTCCATCACCGCGTCCAATGAGCCCCTTATCGTTGTGGACGGTATTATGGACGCCATCCACGACCTTAATGATATCAACTCCGACGATATCCAGTCCATTTCCGTGCTCAAAGATGCCTCTTCTACGGCCATCTATGGCTCCAGAGGCGCCAACGGTGTAATTATCATCACCACCAAGCAGGGCATGGGTTCGGGCGACAAACCCAACATCTCCTTCAAGTTGGAGACGGGCGTCAGCTCCCTGCCTTCGAAACTGGACATAATGAATGCCACGGAGTTTGCCTTGTACAGGAATGACTACGCATATTTCGGAGGAGACCCCTACCACAGCGGTGTGGGTGCGGACACCCCTCTGAGCGGATCGGCCTACCCCAACCCCTTCTCCCTCGGCAAGGGTACGGACTGGATAGGCGAGATTACCCGCAATGCTCTGATACAGAACTATACGCTTTCCGTAACCGGAGGCAATGAGAAGACTTCCTACTATGCTTCTGCATCCTACAACGATACACAGGGCATAATCCAGGATTCCGGCCAGAAACGCGCCACGGCCAGGGTCAGTCTCGAACGTCAACTCTTTAAATGGCTCAGGGTCGGTTACACCGGATCCTATACCTTCCGCCATCAAGATTTGGCCAAGGCCAATATCGGCGGTACGAGCTGGTACAACTCTGCAATGTACCTTTCTCCCCTCATCAAACCGGGCGACTCGCTCAACCCCCTTTACAACGGCGGTCAGAAAATCAACACTCCCCGCATGCTGATTGACCTGAATACCTATTATAAGGAGTATCACAGCACCAATCATAGTGTAAAGGCTGTACTCGAGCCCATAAAGAATCTGAAGATTAACTCCACGCTCTCGTACTTCCTTTATCAGAACCATACCTATCGCTATTATCCCGGAACACTTCCCCAGAAGAGTGAAAATCAGGGCGGTGATGCCTACAGGGTTGAATCAGACAACTATTCATTATCGTCAGAGACTACGGCGAGCTACCTTTACGAGGCGAAAAAGCACAAACTCACTGCCCTGTTGGGCTGGTCTGCTTACAAGAGCGAGGCACACAGCATGAATTTGAGCGGTTCGGGTTATATGGACGACGAGGTGCTTTGGAACAATATGAATGCGGTGATAGACAAGGAGACATACACTGCAGGAACATCATATTCTTCTAAAATAAAGATGTCGGCCTTCGCCCGTCTGGACTACAACTACGACAGTCGTTATTATATAACTGCCACGGGTCGTTATGACGGTGCCTCCAACTTTGCCGACAATCATAAATGGGCCTTCTTCCCCTCTGCCGCGCTTAGGTGGAACATCTCCAATGAGCCGTGGATGAAGAATGTTTCGTGTGTGGACGACCTTTCTCTGCGAGCCAGCGCCGGCCTCACGGGCAACGATGCCATAAGCGAGTATCGTTCACTTGCAGCCCTGACATCCACGACCGGAGGTTATCTGTTTGACGGCTCCCAGCCTGTTGCCTTCTATCGCTCCCGTCTGGCTACCCCAGATTTGACTTGGGAGAAGACAGCGCTTTACAACATAGGTCTCGACCTGAGCATGTTCGATGGTCGCCTGAGCTTTACAGGAGAACTCTATTACAGCAAGACCACTGACCTGTTGCTTACGGTACAGACCGCATCTCAGACAGGTTATACCTCACGTCTTGCCAACATAGGAACTACCTCCAACAGAGGATGGGAGATAACCCTCGAAAGCCGCAACATTGTCAAACCCAAGTTCAGTTGGACAACTTCCCTTACCTTGTCCCACAATAGCCAGCTCGTGGAAGACATCGGCTCGGAAGACTTTGTGACAGCCTTTTCTTCTCCTGGCAACAACCCCTATATGATGTACGGTTACGTGTCGGGCTATCCTCTGAACTCCCTCTGGGGTTTCAAATACGCTGGTGTATGGCACAATCAGGAGGAAATTGACGTGAACGCTGCTACCAACACTTATGTGAGCGCTTCATCCAAGAACCTCGGTTACGCCAAGTATTATGACATAGACCACAACGGAACCCTCGATCAGGATGACCTTGTGTATCAAGGCAATGCCGACCCTTACCTCTTCGGCGGCATTCAGAACACCTTCCACATCTACGGTTTCAAGCTGGGAGTATTCTTCGCCTATTCCATCGGCGGCAAAATCTACAACTATTCCGAGCTCTATATGGCAGGTTCCACCAATACCAACCAGTACCGCTATATGCTGAACTCCTGGCATCCCGTCCGCAACCCGTCTTCTAATATTCCCAGAGCCGGTTCCTGCGATGTGGCGCTGCCTAGTGATTTTATGATATACGACGCCTCGTACTTCAGGCTCAAGACGCTCAGTCTCTCATACACCTTTGACTTCAACAAGAGCTGGATACGCAACCTTACACTGTCGGTAATCGGGGATAATCTCTTCCTGCTCAAGAACTACAACGGTTTTGACCCCGATGTGTCCAGTGAGGGTACATCTTCAACTCTGCGACGTCTGGACGTGGGAGCATATCCCAAGGCCAGAACCTTTACATTTAGCATTCAATTCAAGTATTAGGAGGAAAGGATATGAAAATAAAGATTACAATACTTGCCGTAGCCGCTCTCTGCCTGGCATCCTGCTCTCTTAAGGAGAATACCTCATCCATCTCCACCCCGGACAAGTTCTTCCGCAAGTACTCCGAATGCCAGAGTGTGGTGAATGGTTGTTACATACCTCTCAAAAGCATATATACCTTTACATATATGATAGCAACGGAGTGCTTGACGGACCACGCTTATATCCAGTCCGGTACCCTTGACTGCCGTGCCGATATCTCTCCGGCCGTGCCCCGCTTCGGCAGCACGGTATGGACTCAGGGCTATCTGGGCGTGCAGCGGTGTAACTTTGCTGTCGAAGGCATACAGAATTCTGAGGCCCTGACGGAGGAGCAGAGGTATGAGCTGCTGTGCGAGGTCAAGGTGCTGAGGGCATTCTACTATTATACTCTTACCTGCTTTTTCGGCAATGTGCCCTTCTATTTCGATGATGTGAAGGATAATGCCACCCTTAACCGCATCGCCCGACTTCCTCGTATGGATGCCGACGCCACCCGCCGCTCCTGCATAGAAG
>JAEDMF010000124.1 GCA_016303175.1 Bacteroidales bacterium | reverse complement strand
AGCAAGGTCCCTGTCAGAGCATTTCGGAGACCTTGGAGCTATAGCGATCGGAAACGGGAATGGCATCCACTCCATCCACATTCAGTTCGAGCAAATTCGTCTTGTCCGCCTCCCGGCGCATACCCTTCACTCGGGACATATTCACGCAATAGGACCTGTGACAACGTACTATCTTGTAAGGCGCACAGCGTTCCTCCAACCTGGCCATTGTAATGCGCAAGGTAAATCTCTTCAACTTTTCCCCATCGGTATAACAGATTAAGCAATAATTCTCCTCTGCCTGAATATAGAGTATCTGGGTAGGGTCCACGACAAATTTGAGCCTGTGCTTGTCGTCATAGAAATGGAGCAGACCGCCATCTCCCGTTGCAGGGTGCTCCAGAATACTCGATTTGAGCAGAAGGAAGAATATCACATACGGAAACACTGTCACACCGGACAGATACAGCATCGCCTTGGGTACCACGTCCATATAATGGTAGAAGCGACCCGAAATAAGGGTAATGTACAGGGACACGAAGAGAGCCATCAGCAGAATCTCCCCTATGCACCATAACATATATACGTAGAAACGCCACTCTATGACTCGCCGCAGGGACCACATCGTCAGTCTGGTGATTACCAGCACCAGAAATATGATGGCGGTGATGATGGCCACGTTGAAGGCGAAACCTCCATATCTGAGACAAAGCAGGTCTTCGGAGCCGAAGGGCCTGTAGATTATCATAAAGAGAAAGAAGAAAATCGGTATGCCCACAAAATAAAGTACCTGGCGAGGCATTTTCAGCAGGCGGACAGGCAGGGGCGAAGGTTTAATTTCCATATTGCATTCTCAATTTTTCTGTCACTTCAGGCAGTGTGACAAAGTTAGAAAATATTATTTTTAATCCCAAATACGGCATTTTTGTCACTTTTGAGGCTGTTTCGTCACAAACGCAAGTCACAAGTCACTGTTCGGAGGAGCGTGCTGGAAGGCTTTGTAATTTTGCATCGTCAATGAAATTTCGAAGGCATTGACGGGTAATTCAACAGAAATGTTATAGCGGTATGGAACGGAATATAATCAATATTTTGAAGGAAGGGCTCGCCGACAGAAGTCTTATGCCTGCCATCAGTGAGAGTGGAAGCAAAACGAGTACCAACTATCTGCAATTGGCCGCGGACGTAGCCCTTGTGCAGAAAGAAATCAAGGCGCTCGGTATGGAAAAAGGGAACACGATAGGTATCTGCGGCAAGAACACAAGCCTTTGGGCCGTCTCCTATCTGGCTGTGCTTTGCTCGGGAGGAACAGCCCTGCTAATCGATGAGAAAACAAGCGGGGCAGACATCAAGGAAATACTGAACAGCGCCGGAGCCCAGATTATGATAGCGGACAAGAACAAACTCAAGGAAGTACCGGACAAAATGGCCGGACTGGCTCTCGACAAACTCAGCCATGCCAGTCTCAAGGGCTTCAACTACAGAATGCTGGATTTTGAAGAGGTGGATGAGGATGCGGCAGCAATCTGCCTTTACGAGAAGGCAGGCGGCAAGTGGAGCGATACCACTCTGACTCACGGCACCCTCGCCAGATGTATAGACAAATGCCTTAAGGACAGTCCCTGCGGGGAAGGCACAAGCGTGCTGGCCACAAGACCGATGGCCCATTCTTTCGGCTGCATCTACGACCTGCTGCTACCGCTTGTGTGCGGGGCGCACCTGCACATACACGACGGGGATGAGGCCACCTGGGCCCTGTGTGAGGACCTGGCCAGACTGAAACCTGAATATCTGTGTACAAATCCGGCCACGATGGAAAGGCTTGTGAACAGCGCCCTCAATGAGCCTGTCGGGAGGAATATACCCTTCGGGCTACGCTCCGTGCCCCTGCTCGGGCAGTTTGCCGGGTATATCTTCCGCAGAAAATTGCTTCGGGCCCTCGGTGGCAAAGTGAAACGCATCCATCTCGGAGGATGTACGCTGAACAGTACCGTCGAAAAGTTGCTGCGCTGGAGCGGCATCAAATTCTCGGTAAACTACAATATGACCATAGACGGTCCCCAAAGTTACGGGAACTGACAGTAGAAAAAATTCCAGTCAGGCCTACAGCTCGTAATGGCCGCTTGAGAGTTCTACAATACGGCCGCCTGTTGGCATATACACTGTGGCCGTACTGCCTTCAGGGATGTCGACACTCATACGGAAACGTCCTGCAGAGCGTTCCCAGCGCACGGCTACGGTCCCATAACGGGTAAGGGTAGAATAACGTACCCAGGTGATTTTCCCCGCAGGCTGCGGCTTAATTATGATATGCTTGTAGCCCGGCTGACTCTCATCCGTCCATACGCCGGCAAGATTGCGGTACAGCCATACCAGCCCGCCCCCGAACATCGGATGGACTCTGGAATTTCTGCCGTCCCAGAATTCCCACATAGTGTCGGAGCCCTGGGCAAGTGCATAGCCGTATGAGGGCCAATCCGTCTTGGTCATAGCCTCGTATGCCATATCCTCGAGACCATACCTGCAAAGTACCTCGAAAAAGAGGCGGGTGCCGTAAATACCGGTGTTGAGGTGGCCTCCGTTGGCCTTGATTTCCTGCTTCAATGAGCCCAGAACAATACTCCTGAGGGAATCCGGAACACCCATATCGAGGGCAAAGACATTGGACCCGTCATTGTTGCCGTAGGAACGTGTCGAGGGATTGTAAAACTTGCGATGGAAAGCTTCTGCAGTATTTTCGGCAAGGTCGGAAAAGACAGCTGCGTCTTCGTTCAGTCCAAGCACTTTTGCGGCTCGGGCAGTATAGTCCGCGCATTTCCACAGATAATAGCTGTGCACAAGCCCCCGCTCCGGTGTATTGTACGGAGCGCACCATTCTCCCAGATTAAACCACTTCAGTTCCTTGCCGTTCTTGTCCTTGCGAGCCTGCAGCATAGTGCCGTCCGGCAGAATTGAAGTCCGCATCCATTCAAGCTGCGCCTTCATTGCCTGAAAATGCTCCTCCAGAACAGAGATGTCTCCATAGTGCAGGTAATGCTCCCACGGGATGATGTTCATTGCTGCTCCCCAGGGCACTCCGCCACCGCAGCCCACGTGCCACGGCGCTCCATTGGGCACATAGCCGTCGCTCAACTGGCAATCCGAGATATCCCGGAGCCACTTGCGGTAGAAGGCATCTGCGTCAAAGTTGTGCATTACGGTCACGCAGGAGACCTGACCGTCTCCAGTATAAGGGCCTCTTTCCCTGTGGGGACAGTCCGTCGGCACGCCCATATGCATATTCAGCAACTGGGTCCTGCGCCACACTTCATTTATCTTGTTTATGAGTTCATCGGAGCACTCGAACTCCCCTGTGGACGCTATGTCCGAATGGACTACGTCCGCGCGCAACTGGCGTGCCTGGAGAGGATTTTCGTATCCGCGGACAAGCACCTTGCTGAAGGTGTACCAGGTAAAACGAGGGCTGTAGGATTCGCTCCTCCTGCCGCTGCTGATATACTTCTGTATTCCGTTGCCATACTCCGCACGGGGATATACCACCTCAATCTCATGGCCTCTGGGTATGGACCGCAGACCGGACAGACTCACCCACCCTGTCACAGTTTCTCCGAAATCCACTTCCCATTCACCCTCACCCATATCCTTTACGGAAACAGGCGCAAGACTTCTGACAACCTTGTCCGACGGACCTGTCTGGAGCATCAGCCTGCCCTGTGGAGCCTTGCGTCTTACAGGACGCGTCCACTCCTGCTTGCCTTCCAGCCTTGCATCATAGATTTCTCCATCGAACAAGTCATTCATCAGCAAAGGACTTTTCGCCACCCTCCAGCTGCGGTCAGTCACTACGCGATCAACAGAACCGTCCTCATACTCTATATCTATGCGGCAAATCAGACGAGGCGTCCCATAAGACTGGACGAAACGGCGGCTGTCCGTACTGAAAAAGCCATTCCCGAGCAACACCTCAACAAGATTGTTGCCTTGACATATCTTGTCAGTGAGGTCATATTCAAGATAATATACCCTGTAATTTTTGAACTGTGTACCGTCCAGAGGCAATATGGGGTTCTCGTCCAGACGAGGACGGAAAGTATAGGAGGACTCATTGGGCACAAGCACGTCGTCTCCCACCTTAATGCCGTTCAGGGACAATTCGAAGAGCCCCAGACCGCAAATTTTGATGCCAGCCTTTCTGACGGGCTTATTGCATTTGAACTCCTTGCGGAAAACCGGAGCTGGAGGCACATTGTCACAGTCGAACTCCTCGGCATCCCAGGGAGCGCCTATCCACATTGCCCCCCATTCGTCGCGGACACAGCTGCACAGTAGCAGAAAAGAAGTAATAAAAACAAATACTCTCTTCACTGCTTACCAAGATATATTTGATATGTACTCTTTACCGTACCTGTCCTTCACCCTGACTTCTCCGCTCCGGGCTCCCTCCGAAGGAGTGATGGCAAAAATCAGGGCATCGTCCTGAGGCGTGCAGTACTTGCGGTCCCGCTTGGAGGTGAATTTATCCCACAGGTCCTTGTAATCGGGGTCTATGCCTCTTATCAACTTCATTTCACCCACTTTCTCTCCGTTCTCCCACCATTCGGGCATTGTCCAGCCTTCGGACCAGTTCCAGATTACGGATCTCACATAAGCGTCGCCGCAGCGTCCGGGGGCATAGAGTCTCATCTGGTAATCCAATGGCTGACCGACGCTCTTGTATGTCCATTCAACCTTGTCGCCTGAAACATTCATCACCATATACCCCTGGGGAGTGCCGTCAGTGCTGATGTACTTGTTGAAGCGCAGGGCGCCGGTGCAACGGGCAACGCTGATGCACTCTATATTTTCCGCGCCGTGAACAGATTCCTTGCCGGAATAATTGTAGTAGTAATTCTGATGGTAATGGCCCGACCAGGAATACACCTTGGAATATTGTTTCAGCAGTTCCCGATAATTGGCGTAATTCATATTGTAAGCGCCGTGGGAGCCGTTGGGCGATGTACCGGGCTTCTTAAAGAGGTTGGCGTGGCCGCAGATCACAAGGGTCTTTTCCTTGGGTACGTA
>JAEDMF010000123.1 GCA_016303175.1 Bacteroidales bacterium | reverse complement strand
TCAGCAAGCACAGCGGAAACAAGAAATGCCTGTATATGCTCGCAGCAGCTGTGGTTATGACTGTCATTGGACTGGTATGGTCACATTGGCTTCCACTGAACAAGAAGCTGTGGAGCAGTTCCTTCACTCTTGTCGTGGGTGGTTATTCTGTAGCGATGCTTGCGCTTTTCTATTGGATAATTGACGTCAAGGGCTACCAGAAATGGGCTTTTCCGCTGAAGGTGGTGGGCATGAATTCCATCGCCATCTTCCTGCTGCCCAAGTTCATTGACCTGAAATATACTGTCAATTTCTTCTGCGGCGGACTGTGCAATCTCGTGGGAGAGGGCTGGGACAAGGTGCTGTTCTGGGCGGCTTATCTGCTGCTGAATTATCTGATTCTGCACTTGATGTACAAAAAGGACATATTTATCAAGGTATGAAAAAATAGGATCACCGGAAAAAGTAGGTTGATAAAATACAGAAAAGCCCTTCCAGATATCTGAAAGGGCTTTTTCTGCGGTGCGGACGAGACTCGAACTCGCGACCTCCGGCGTGACAGGCCGGCATTCTAACCTACTGAACTACCGCACCAGGATTCCCTTAAGTAAGGGGCTTGTTCCTAAGTGGAATGCAAAGGTAGAGATTATTTTTTGAATTACAAATTTTTTGAAAGATTTTTTTGAAAATTTCGCTCTACAGCATTTATTTAGTAATTTTGCACCTGTTGATGTCCGCACTTTCGTTGACGTTTATGCATAAATGATGTCGGAAGGAAATATCATAATCAAGGGGGCGAGAGAGAATACCCTCAAAAATATTACGTTGGAAATCCCTCGTGACAAGTTTGTCGTAATCACTGGCCTCAGCGGTTCCGGCAAATCATCCCTTGCCTTCGATACCCTTTATGCAGAGGGACAAAGGCGTTTTGCGGAAAGCCTTTCATCCTATGCACGCCAGTTTCTTGGACGTATGAGCAAGCCTGACGTGGATATGATTGAAGGTATCCCTCCCGCGATAGCTATCGAGCAGAAGGTGAATGTGAAAAATCCCCGAAGCACAGTTGCCACGACGACAGAGATATACGACTACGTTCGTCTTGTATTTGCCCGTATCGGCCGTACTTTCTCTCCCGTGACGGGTAAGGAGGTCAGGCTTGATACGAATGAATCCGTGGTGGCGGAAATTCTGAATTTGTCGGACGGATTGGTTTATATTCTGGCGGATGTGCATTGGGACGGAAGGGAAGATAAGGTAGAATTGATGCTCAGCCTCAAGGAGCAGGGTTATACCAGGATGTTCAGGCCTGCGAGCGGGGAGACCCTCAGGATTGAGGAAGTGATGAAGATGGGAGATGCTGCGCCGGATGGCCTCTTCCTTATGATTGACCGATTGAAGCTGCCTGTGGAGAGCAGTTCGCAGGACGAGCTTAAGACGAGGCTCTGGGCATCGGTGCAAGATGCGTTTGACCGTGGTGGCGGCTGTGTCGTTATTGCACACCAACCCTCGGGGAGCACCGCTTTCCGCTTGCTTCACTTTTCTAATCGCTTCGAAGCGGATGGCCTGACCTTTACTAAGCCGGACGAATATCTGTTCAGTTTCAATTCCCCGATAGGAGCCTGTCCTACTTGCGGTGGTCTTGGAAAGGTTGACGGCATCAGCGAGGACCTGGTTGTGCCGGACAAGAGCCTGAGTATATATGATTCTGCCATAGCTCCTTATCGAGGAGAAAAGATGGGATGGTTCCGTGATTTGATGTGCAAAAACGGCTATAAATATGGCCTGGATGTGTTCAAACCCTATTGCCGACTCAGTGATAAGGAGAAGGAAATTGTTTGGAAGGGTGTCAAGGCTGCCACGGAAGAGGAGAGTATCATTGGTTTGAACGAGTTCTTCAAATGGGTTGAGACCCAAAGGTACAAGATACAATATAAATATATGCTCAGCCGTTTCAGCGGCAGGGCTACTTGTCCGGATTGCGGAGGCAGCCGCTTGCGCAAGGAGGCAATGTGGGTCAGGCTTGGCGGATACAACATCAAGCAGGTGCTTGCGATGACGGTGGACAAGGCCATTGAATTCTGGAGTGGACTTCATTTGACCGAATATGAGCAGACTCTTGCTTCGAAGGCCATTTCGGAAATACTGGACCGACTAAGATGCCTGAGCGATGTAGGCTTGCAATATCTGACGCTTGACAGGGCGTCCAACACGCTGTCGGGAGGCGAGAGTCAGCGCATCAATCTGGTGACGGCCTTGGGCAGTTGTCTGGTCGGGTCAATGTATATTCTCGACGAGCCGAGCATAGGTCTGCATCCGAGGGACACCGACAGGCTCATTGCTGTGCTCAAACGCTTGCGTGACATAGGCAATACAGTCATTGTAGTGGAGCACGACGAGGAGATAATGCGCGCAGCCGACCAGATTATTGACTTGGGCCCCGGAGCGGGTGAGTTCGGCGGACGCGTTGTCTATCAGGGCACTGTTCCTGCTTCCACGGCTTCGGATGCCATCGCGGAGGGCTCTAAAACGCCCGCCCAGGAGTACAACCAACCCAATCAAGGGCCCGCCACCGCCCAATCCGACACCATCCAGCCTGCCGCCACCGCCCAATCCGGGCCAGCCACTGCGCAATCATCTCTCACCCTGCAATATCTTGCCGGTCAAATAAGCCGCTACAGCCGCAAGAAACACAAACCCATATATTTCATCAGCATAGAGGGCGCCCAGGAACACAATCTCAAGGACATCGACGTCAAATTTCCGCTTGGTTGCCTTACCTCCGTGACCGGTGTTTCAGGCTCCGGCAAATCCACTCTTGTGGGCGACATACTCTACCCCTCATTGCGACGCTATCTCGAGAAATCCGGCCCTGTGCCCGGCACACACCGCGCCATCGGAGGCAATCTCGACCGCATCCGGGCCGTGGAATATGTGGACCAGAGTCCCATCGGCAGAAGCTCACGCAGCAATGCCGTGACTTACCTTAAAATATACGATGACATACGCAAACTTCTCGCTGACCAGCAGTATGCCAAAATCAACGGATATACTCCGTCGTTCTTTTCCTTCAATCAGGAGGGAGGCCGCTGTCCCGAATGTCAGGGTGAGGGTGTGATTCGCATACCTATGCAGTTTATGAGTGACGTTACAATGGTCTGCGAAGCCTGTTCAGGCAAGCGTTTCAAACCGGATATTCTGCAGGTACGATATCGGGGTAAAAACGTGGATGATATCCTGGATATGAGCGTGTTAGAGGCTATGGACTTCTTCCGGCAGGACAATTCTCCGACCGCACGGCGTATAGTTGAAAAGCTTCAATATTTGGTGGATGTTGGCCTGGGTTACATAAAGTTAGGCCAGAGTAGCAGCACCCTGTCGGGAGGAGAAAGCCAGCGAATCAAACTTGCCTACTTCCTTGCGATGAGCTGCGAAGGCAGTTCAAAGCCCATACTTTTCATCTTCGATGAGCCCACGACGGGATTGCATTTCAAAGATGTGGAGATTCTTCTCAGATGCTTTGACCAATTGCTTGCCCGGGGGCACAGTGTCATAACTGTGGAACATAATTTGGATGTGGTAAGGGCATCCGACTGGGTGATTGACCTCGGCCCGGATGCCGGCAGTGAAGGTGGCGAAGTTGTCTATGCAGGCCCTCCCGAGGATATTCCAAGTTCCACATTTACAGGTAGATATCTTAAATCCAGCTTAATATGAAAAACATCAATTTCATCAGTGCAGATGAGGCAGTAAAAGTTGTGAAATCAGGCGACCACGTACATCTGAGCAGCGTCGCAAGCTCTCCTCAAGTTCTCATCAAGGCGCTTTGTCGCAGGGCCGACAACGGCGAACTCAGCAACGTGAGCATACATCACCTCCATACTGAGGGTCCGGCCCCGTACACTGATCCCAAGTACAGCGGTATATTTTTCCATCAGGCATTTTTCGTCGGAGCAAATGTGCGTCCTTCAGTTCAGGCCGGCTATTCCGATTACATTCCGGTATTCTTGAGTGAGACCCAGAAACTCTACCGCTGCGGTGCTGTGAAATGTGATGTTGCAATGATTCAGGTCTGTCCTCCGGATGAGCAGGGTATAGTTTCGCTCGGCACTTCCGTGGACGCCACTCTTGCGGCTGTAGAATGTGCCAAGACCGTCATAGCCGTTGTCAACAAGAATGTGCCCCGCTCTTACGGTCAGGCCCGCATCAGTATGGATAAAATCGACCTTTTCGTAGAGGATGACACCCCCTTGGTGGAAGCCAAGTTCACTGCTCCCGATGAGGTAGAAATGGCCATAGGCAGGAATTGTGCAGAACTTATACAGGATGGAGCCTGCCTCCAGATGGGCATAGGCGCCATTCCCAACGCCGTGCTTGCATCTCTTACCGACCACAAAAACCTCGGCGTTCATACCGAAATGTTTGCGGATGGAGTGCTCAACCTCGTGCGCAAGGGTGTCATCAACGGCGCCAACAAGGTTACCGACAAAGGCAAAATTGTTTCCACCTTTCTTATGGGCTCAAAGGAGGTTTATGATTTTATCGACAACAACCCCGACGTGGCGATGATGGACGTAGGATACACCAACGATCCTTTCATCATCAGCCAGAATCCCCGTATGACCGCCATCAACTCCGCAACCCAGATTGACCTTACGGGGCAGGTGTGCGCGGATTCGATAGGTTTGAAGTTCTACAGCGGCGTAGGAGGCCAGATTGACTTCGTGTACGGCGCGTCCAGGGCAGAGGAGGGGAAGGCAATCATTGCAATGCCATCCATTACCAAAAAGGGCGTTTCCAAAATCAGTCCGGTTCTTATGGAAGGGGCAGGCGTAGTGACCTCGCGCGCTCATGTTCATTGGGTTGTAACAGAATATGGCGCGGTGAATCTGTATGGGCGCAGTATGCAGGAGAGAGCCAGACTGCTGACTTCCATCGCACACCCTTCGGCCCGCGAAAGTCTCGAGAAGGCTGCTTTCGAACGTTTCGGACCCCACTATCTTTTGGTGAAGTGAGAATTGCTTGGGTGAGAATCAGGCGGAAAATATAACGATAAGGTAATGGAAAATTGGCAGGAACGTACTGCCTTGCT
>JAEDMF010000122.1 GCA_016303175.1 Bacteroidales bacterium | reverse complement strand
ATCGGAGACTCCGTAAGGTATTTGCTTAATCTGTTCCATAGTACATCAGCATGCCATCAAACAGGCACATTTGCAAATTTAGGAAATATATCCGTTTTGCAGCATCTTAGTTTCTGGTTTTCTTTATGGAAAATCCGGTTTTGGAGGAGAAAAGTGGACTTATAATGTTGAATGAAATATCTCGAATATGCATGCTTGACGACTGACCGGTATGACAATGAGACAAATAAAAAATATCATTGTCAAAAAACATAGGTACATCAGATATGGTAAGGTATATATTTGCAAAAAGCAACACTGGAAACTGATGGCTTGTCGCAATTTTTTTACGGTGGATCTCGGGGCTACGAGCGGCCGCACGATACTTGCCTCCTATGATGGGGTAAGAATGGAATTGACTGAACTCTCGAGATTCGAAAACCCTATTCTGCCTATTGGCGGACACTTGTTTTGGAATCTTCCGCATCTCTACAATGAGATTATCAAGGGTTTGAAAAAAGTTGCGGCTCGGGGAATATGTCTTGATTCGATAGGTATTGACACCTGGGGATGTGACTTCGCATTTTTTTCAGAAGGTCAGCTTCTCGGTCTTCCGTACTGCTACCGCGACCCGCATACAGACGGTGCACAGGAGAAATTCTTCACTAAAATGCCTCCGGAAGAGCTCTACCATCGCACTGGCATACAGTTTATGAACTTCAACTCGGTCTTCCAGCTGGACACATTGTTGCGAGGTGGCTGTTCTGCGCTCAAGGCCGCTGACAAAGTGCTTTTCATTCCGGATGCCCTCTCCTATATGCTTACAGGTGAGGCTGTCTGCGAATATACCGTTGCAAGCACATCCCAGATGCTCAATGCACAGACCGGTGATATGGATCCTGAAATACTGAAGGCCCTCGGCCTGCAAAGGTCCCGCTTCGGCAGGATGGTCCGCCCGGGGGAGAAAATCGGCGTGCTAACTGAGCAGGTTCAGAAAGCCGTTGGTATGGGGCCCGTTCCGGTCATCGCTGTAGCGGGTCATGACACCGGTTCAGCCGTTGCTGCCGTTCCTGCTGAAAATGCAGACTTCGCATACCTGAGTTGTGGAACCTGGTCCCTGCTTGGGGTGGAAACTTCTGCTCCGATTATTTCCGAAGCCAGTTTCAGGGATAACTTCACCAACGAAGGGGGAGTGGAAGGGACCATACGCTTTCTCAAGAATATTTGCGGAATGTGGATATTCGAGCAGTGCCGCAAAGACTTCAGGGCGGCTCCGGAAAGTATTGGGGAACTTGTGGCTTTGGCAGAAAAAACGGATTTCGCCTCCCTCATAGATCCGGATGCTGAATGTTTTGCCCACCCCGCCTCAATGACCTCTGCCATAGACAATTATTGCCGTGTCACAGCTCAAGACGTCCCTTCCTCTCCGGCTGAATACTGCCGCCTCATATTCCGTTCGCTCGCTTTCCGCTGCCGGCAGGTAGTGGGTCTGCTTGGAGAACTGACGCCGGTCAGGATTGAGGCCCTGAACGTAATCGGAGGCGGCTCCCGCAATGTCTTCCTTATGCAGTGCCTTGCGGATGCGCTCGGCATCAAGGTCATCTGCGGTCCTGTAGAGGGCACGGCAATGGGGAACGCGCTGATTCAGGCAAAAGCTGCAGGATTGTGCGACGACCTTTCTTCAATGCGCAGGATATCAAAGGCTTCCGTGGAACTTGCTGAATATTGTCCGGAGCGGAATATGGATGCTGAATATGTCCGCTTCCTTGAAATTCAGGAAAAATACAATAACACAATATAAAAATGAAAGACACAGCTCTCCATCAGGCTTACAATCTGGCCAAGGAAAGATATGCCGCCATCGGCATCGACACCGAAAAAGTCCTCTCCCAGCTACAGGATTTTCAACTAAGCATGCACTGCTGGCAGGCAGATGACGTGAAGGGATTTGAAGTGCTTTCCGGCGACCTTTCCGGCGGAATTCAGAGCACGGGCAACTATCCCGGCGCAGCACGCAACATTGACGAACTTCGTGCGGACATACTCAAGGCAAAAAGCCTCATTCCGGGCAGCCACAGGCTTAATCTTCACGAAATCTACGGAGACTTTCGGGGCAAGGCCGTGGACAGAGACGAAGTTACCGTCGAATACTTCCAAAGTTGGATTGATTGGGCGAAGGAGCACAATACTCTGCTGGATTTCAATTCCTCATCCTTCTCTCATCCCAAAAGCGGCAATCTCTCCCTTTCCAATCCGGACAAGGGAATACGCGACTTCTGGATTGAGCACACTAAGCGTTGCCGCGACATAGCCGATGCAATGGGTAAGGCTCAAGGGGATCCTTGTATTATGAACCTCTGGGTGCACGACGGTTGCAAGGACGTGTCAGTCAACCACTATCTCTACCGCAGCCTCCTGAAAGACTCTCTGGACCAGATTTTTGCAGAGTCCAAGACCGATATGAAGGACTGCATTGAGGGTAAGGTTTTCGGCATCGGATTGGAGAGCTTCACCGTGGGCTCACACGATTTCTACACCGCGTACTCAGTTGAGAACGGTAAAATCCCTACCATCGACACAGGCCACTATCACCCTACTGAAAGCCCTGCGGACAAGGTTTCCGCCCTGCTGTGCTATGTGCCTGAACTTATGCTTCACGTGAGTCGTCCGATTCGTTGGGACTCCGACCACGTGACCATTATGGACGACCCTACCCAGGAACTTTTCAGCGAAATCGTGCGTGCCGGCGCCCTTGACCGCGTACATTACGGACTAGACTTCTTTGACGGGTCCATCAACCGCATCGGAGCATACGTCATCGGCACTCGTTCAGCCCAGAAATGTATGCTTCGCGCCCTTCTCGAGCCGAGGGAATTGATTTCCAAATATGAACTTGAGGACCGTCATTTCGAGGTGCTGGCACTTATGGAAGAAGCAAAGGCTCTGCCCTGGAATGCTGTCTATGACGAGTTCTGCCTGCGTAACGGAGTGCCTGTCGGAAGCGATTTCATCGCCGATGTGCAGGCATACGAAAAGGATGTGCTGTCCAAAAGATAGTCTATGGAAATTCTGTTTGGTTTGTTGATTATTGCGGTGGGAGCATTCTGCCAGTCAAGCAGTTATGTTCCTATTCGTAAAATCAGGTCCTGGAGCTGGGAGACATTCTGGTTGGTGCAGGGCCTCTTTGCGTGGCTCATTTTCCCTTTCGCCGGAGCTATGCTTGCCGTTCCGTCCGACGCCAGTCTTTTAGACCTCTACGCCAGCTGGCCGCGCGAGGCTGTCCTGACCGTGGTTTTCGGTATGCTATGGGGCGTGGGTGGATTGACTTTCGGACTTTCTATGCGTTATCTCGGAGTGGCATTGGGCCAGTCCATAGCGCTTGGAACCTGTGCCGGACTCGGCACCATACTCACTCCTCTGTTTCTCGGCCGCCCCGGAGACCTTACCGCTTCGGTAATCTGCGGAGTGGTGGCAACCCTGGCTGGAATATCCATCATAGGTGTGGCCGGACATCTGAAATCCAAGGGCTTGTCCGATGAAGCCAAAAAGGAGGCTGTCAAGGATTTCAACTTTCCGAAAGGCATACTGGTGGCCCTGTCCGCCGGATTTATGAGCGCCAGCTTCAACATAGGGCTCGGATTCGGTGAGCCTCTCAACTTTGGGGATGCAACGGCGGACATATTCAAAACGCTGCCTGCCACCTTCCTCGTGACTTTTGGCGGTTTCCTCACAAATGCCACCTACTGCCTTTACCAGAATGCCCGCAACAAGACCTTCAGGGACTATGCGGACGGGAAGGTCTGGGCAGGAAACCTGCTTTTCTGCGCACTCGCTGGCCTACTCTGGTACAGCCAGTTCTTCGGCCTGAGCCTGGGCAAAGGCTTTCTGACATCCTCCGAGTCTCTTATGACCTTCAGCTGGTGCATACTGATGGCTCTGAATGTGACCTTCTCCAACGTCTGGGGCATAATACTGAAAGAGTGGAAGGGTTGCTCCCGAAGGACCATTGCTGTGCTCCTGACCGGCATTGCCGTGCTGATAATCAGTTCTTTCCTTCCGGAATTATTAAAGTAGTAGTGTCAAATATGTCTGTTCTAGATTCCAGACCTGCCCTCAAAGCCGCCGTGTGGCAGGTTGCAGAAACAGCCGGCTACCTTTGGACCAAAGGCTGGGCCGAGCGCAATGGCGGAAATATCACCGTTAATGTTACCGAGTATGTGGACGAGTCTATGCGTGCTCTTCCTGCCATTTCGGAGGCCATCCCCATCGGGGTGGAACTGCCTCACCTGACAGCTTGCTGGTTCTATTGCAAGGGCACCCAGAAGCGTATGCGCGACCTTGCACGTGATCCTATGGCAAACGGCAGCATCATACGCATCACCGATGATTGCGCTCATTATGAAATCGTGGCCGACGCACTTGTGATGCCGACCTCCGAATTGCCCTCCCACCTGAGCGTGCACGACTACCTTCTTGCCAAAGGCTCCCCGTACAGGGCTTCACTTCACACTCATCCCATTGAACTTGTGGCACTTACCCACAGCAAAAAGTATATGGAGAAGGACGTGGCTACCAAACTCCTCTGGTCTATGATTCCCGAGACCAAGGCCTTTTGTCCGCGCGGATTGGGTATGGTTCCCTATATGCTCCCGAGCAGCGTGGAATTGGCAAAAGCCACAATTGAGGCTATCGATGACAACTATGACGTCGTTATGTGGGAAAAACACGGAGTCTTTGCCGTGGATACGGACATAATGGCGGCTTTTGACCAAGTGGATGTGTTGAACAAGGCGGCGCAGATTTATATCAGCGCCCGCAATATGGGCTTTGTCCCCGAGGGTATGACAGATGCTCAGATGCAGGAAATCTCCGATGTATTCGGATTACCCAAATAATTGTCAAGAAGAATGAAGTATTCCCGTATAGTCAGCTCAGTGGCAGCACTTGCCCTATTGTCTTTCAGTCTCAATGCATCCAATGTTCCCGGAGATTCCCTCCGCAAGTGCGGGAAAAATGCGCCGGAGGCCATAAGCGGAATTAAAATCGGCGGTTTTATAGGCTCTCGCATAGATATCTGCAACAGCGGAATGATAATG
>JAEDMF010000121.1 GCA_016303175.1 Bacteroidales bacterium | reverse complement strand
ATTTCACGAAACCGGGCTTGAGGGGATTGGAAGCACTCAAACCTGCGTGGTCGGTGATGTCCGTCACACCGGATTTGAGAATGTACTTTCCGCTAACGGCATCCACCGTAAAATCAGAATCCTGATATACTCCGTCATATACATAGCCGTAAATTTCACCTATTGCGCTGCCTACAGCCACACGGTAGTCGTAACCCTTGTACTCGCTGTTCCATCCGGCAGAGGTGTACATATATTTGTCACCGTCGGCAATGGCGAGGACTTCGTTGCGTATGAAGGAAATGTTGAAGTCGGTGCTCCAGAAGAAGCCTCCCTTGGTATCAAGGTTCACACTGTGCAGGGCAATCTCAAGACCGTCGTTGCGGATCTTGCCCACATTCTGCCACTGGGAGGTGAAACCCGTGGCGGAAGGGATGGATGCCTGCATCAGCAGATCCTTGGTATCCTTGCGGAAGATGTCCGCAGTAAGGGTGAGCCTGTCTTTGAAGAAACCGGCGTCAATACCGATGTTGGTACTCTGTGAGGCTTCCCACCTGAGGTCGGGGTTGGCCAGCTGCTTGGGCACAAGGCCTGTAGTTACAGTGGTGCCGCTGCCCCATTTGACGGTAGAGTAGAGTTCCTGCGAGAGGAAGCTGGATATGCGGTCGTTGCCCACCATACCCCAGCCGGCACGGAGCTTGAGGCTGGAAACGGTCTTCTGCTGCTTCATCCATGCCTCATTGGAGATTTTCCAGGCGGCGGAGAAGGACGGGAAGCATCCCCATTTGTGGAGGTCACTGAACACCGTCGAACCATCGGCACGGACTGTGGCAGTAACCAGGAAACGGTCAGCATAATTGTAGTTGGCTCTTGCGAAGAACGACAGGAGCAGCTTGTCGGCATAGTAGGACTGCACCTTGCTGGGGGTTGCACCCAGGCCGAGGTTGCTGTTGCCCAGGTTGTCGAAGGGGAAGTCGGTGGACTGGGCTATGGTATATTCGCTGTTGCGGCCCGACACCTCGTGGCCCACGGTCACCTCAAGGGCATTGCCCTTCATCTTGGGCATAGTATATATAAGGTAGTTGAAGTTGGACCAGCGGTGTTCCACTGTAATCTGGTTCTGGCCGAAAGGCTTCTGGCTGTTGCGGTAGGACTCCTTGGAACCTTCATTGTAGAAAACGTAGTTGCGTCCGACCGTATTGGAATACTGGACGGCACTGCGCAATTTGAAACCCTTGCCGAAATCCACGGTGGCGGCAACATTGCCGGACCACATCTCGGACTTGCGGGTATTGTCCACGGACTGGGCCTGAACTATGGGGTTAACCTGCGAGAGAGACTCGCTGCTCTCCAGTTCCAGGGGGTCGATGCTGGCGGCAAGCAGTTCCTCGTCGGTCATGCGGAGACCGCCGGTAGGCCTTGCGCGCAGAATTTGTCCGAGCATATTGAAACGGCCCTGGTCACCGGAGGTGCCCACGCCTTTCTTTGTGGTGTTGGAGTAATTGAGGGTGGCATCCAGGGAGACGTGCTTGCTCATCTTCTGGTTGATTCTGACTTTTGCTGTCTTCTTGTCGAAACTGCTGTTGGTGAAAATACCGTTCTCAATATAATCCGAGAAGGACAGGGCGTACTTGGTATTGTCGTTGCCGCCGCTGACTGAAACATTATGGTCGTGGGACCAGCTGGGACGGAAGGTCTCATTCTGCCAGTCCACGCCTTTCTGGTCGCGGTAATCCTCGATGCTGTGGAAGCGGGCATCCGCATCATCCTTATAATAGGTGCCTGTGAACTTGTCTGGCCAGGCTTCCATCTGGAGGCCCACGAACTCATAGGGGGTCATCAGGTCCAGGGTCTTGGTGATGGCACGCCAGCTCGCCGAACCATTGTAGCTCACGCTGACCTTGCCGTTCTTGCCGGACTTGGTGGTCACCATAACAACGCCGTTGGCAGCACGGGAACCGTAGATGGCTGATGAGGAAGCATCCTTGAGGAACTCGATGGACTCAATGTCGCTGTTGGCGAGGTAATCGATGTTGTCCACCTGAAAACCGTCTACTACATACAAAGGGCTGGCATCACCGTTGATGGAGCCCACACCCCTGATCTTTATGTCGAAGCCGGAACCGGGGGCACCATCGGTGGAGACTATGCTCACACCGGCAATCTGGCCGCTGAGAGCGTCCAGCACGGATGCTGACTGGAAGTGGGACACCTTGTCGGCCGAAACGGAAGCCACTGAACCGGTGAGGTCACTGCGCTTGGTGGCGCCATAACCTACGACCACAAGTTCGTCGAGCAGGTTCACATCGGGTTTGAGTTTGATGTCCACGATGGTCTGGCCGGTGAGCATCACCTTCTCTTCCTTGAAGCCCAGATAGTTGAATACCAGCACCTGACCCTTCTTGGCCTTGATGGTGTAACGACCGTTGATGTCGGTCACGACACCGTTGGTCGTGCCGCTTACGATGACGCTAGCTCCGATTGCCGGTTCATTGCTGTCTTCCTTGACAGTACCTGACACGGTGATGGTTTGAGCAAAAGCCGCAGTGCCCAGTAGGGCTGCCATTACAATAAGTAAAAATCTTCTCATAATTCAGTCCTCCTTAAAATCTTTCGTCAAACCATATCCAAACGGGGGTTATTGTTTTGCCTTTGTTTACATCGTTTCCATCGCCATTGGTAATATAAATTGCCTCGGCAGTAAAGGCACCGTTGGCATAGGCCCCATCGTATTTCCACTTGTCGGGGTTCACCACAACGGCAGCATTCTCCTTGCTGAAATAAACTAGGGCAATATTTGACTGGGATTTTTTATGCCAGATGGACATGGGAGCCTTTTCACCGTAGTTGGTGGACGGTTCTCCACGATCTGCATAAAACTTCTCCCACAATTTTGCCATAAAGAAGGTTTTATACCCCTCTTTCTTACTATCCAATACGCCGGATATATGGCTTGCCGGACCGTTGAAGTTGTAATATTCAGCACTGCGGCGGAAGTCCATAATGAAGTTGGACACAGGGTCCACACCTGTTATTTCGGGGGCATTGAAGGTGCCTCCCTTTCGGGGATTGACCTGCATTACGAAAGGCACATATTTTATGAGCACCCCTTCCGTAGCCTGCACAAAGGAGAAGAAGACAGGCACGCTCACCGAAGTCTCGCCCTCCTGGCCCTTGCCTGCCGTGGCAGTAACCGTTACAAGGCCGACCTTGTTGACAGAGAATCCGCTTGAGGCAAACTTGAGCTCACCTGTTGCAGAATCTATGGTAGTACCGGAACAGAATTTGTTCGTTTGCACGCTCCATTCCAGCTCAATACCTTCCTTAACATCCGTCTTAGGTACAAGGCTTGCCGCAGCGAAAGCCGCTGCCGTATCATACCAGTACTGGTTGGCATTGGTTGCGGGATCGATACCGAGATTGTTGCCGTAAAGTATCCTGGTGAACCAGAAAGGATTTTCATTGACATGTATATTCAGCGTTGTTGTGGCCTCGCCCTTGATGTTGGAGGCCTTGACTACTACGGAATATTCACCGACAGGAACATCGCTGCCTTTGGGCAGGGTGATTTCACCTGTCAAAATATCGATGCTGAGCAGGCCTTCGAGCTCGGCAGGCACGGTTTCAAGCGCGAACCGGACGCTTCCGCCGACAAGTCCGGCGTCAGGTTTGGCAGTTACTGCCGCTCCCTGGATAGTAGTCGCCACATCATATTTGAAAGTCTCGGGGTCGATGGGCGGGATAAAGGCCACAATATTGATTTTCAGCACATTGCTGAATTCGGTCTCTCCGTATTTGTTGACAGCCTTGACACTGAGAGTAAAGTTTTCGCCGGGAGCAAAACCGTTGTCCGTACCCAGAGTCACGACTGCCGTGGAGGCATCGACGGTAATCTTGTCCGTAGCGGGTTCAACGGAGGACAGGGAGAACTGAAGGTCATCCACAGAACCTACGTAAGCGGGAACATCCGAAGTATAAGCTCTGCCTGTCTCCACTTCAATCTCAGCGGGCAGATAAGTAAGAGAAACTGGAAGGCTGGTAATATCCACCTTCATCACATCCGGATAAACCATTTCGCCTGCCGGTGTAATTACCTTTACATCAATGGAATAGACGCCTGGAACATATTGTCCTTTGAAATTCTTGTTGACGCTTATCACACCCTTGTTGCTTATGGTGAAGTACTCGAAGCCTTCCTCCTGTACGAGTTCCAAGGATGATACTGACACCGACTCCCCGGTAATTTCCAGGATGCGGGACATTGCGGAAGTCTTCATGTCTGACATATCTATCTTGACGACAGGCACTCCCGTCTCTCCTTCCTCCAGTTTGACTTTCACATCTTCGGCATCGGGAATGGCCTGAATCATATACATTGTGAAAGCCTCAGGGATTGTACGGGTAACGCCGGCGCTGACGCAGCTGACATCCACAGTATAGGTACCGACGGTAAGGTTTTCGGTATCGGTAATGCTGATTGCACCTGTATTGGCATTGATGGATATTGACGGGCAATCGATGCGTTCGCCGTCCAGCCTTACGGCCGCAACTGCAAACGATGAGGGTTCAGCCCCTTTCCAGGTCGGAGCCTCCGTGGTGTAGTTCATCGAAGGCCCTATGTTGGAAAGCGAAGCATAATATAGCGAGAAACTTGCCTCCTGCTCCTCTCGGGAACAAGACAGGAGGCCCAGACACACAGCTGCCAGAAAAGCTAGCCTGACTATATATGTTTTCGGTTTCATAGGTTGTTATTTTAGACTTACTGCATATTCTGTATTGATTCCGTCCACTGTCACGGAAATCTTGACTTCATCCTTGCTGTATTCACCGGGCAGGGATACGCTGACCGTGCCCTTTGCAGCCACAGCATCGGAGCAAGGATAAATCACGGTAGCGAAGCGCACGGCACTCTGGTCAGCCGTCTTGCTCACGGCCACCTTGTAGGCAGGACGCTCAAGCTCTTTGTTGGTTTCCTCGGAGAGATAACCAGTACGGCTTTCAAGTGTGCAGGCCTGGTCGGAAATTGTCTTCACAAGCATATTGTTGCCGTCAGAGAAGGTGGTATAGGACAGGCAAGCCTCAGCTTCAATCTCGGTATTGGTCTGGGGCAGGTGGAAGTGTACAGCCACCTCGCCTTCTGCATTGCCTATGGCATCATCCACAATCACGAAGAACTTCCTGTCCA
>JAEDMF010000120.1 GCA_016303175.1 Bacteroidales bacterium | reverse complement strand
TTGCTCCCCATCGTGGCTGTAAGTCCCTCGGACGGGGCTTTGGTGAGCGAGGGAGGGGAGCAGCGGCGTTCTTTCGTGAACTCGGTGCTATGCCAGATGGACGTGGCCTATATGGCTGACCTCCAGAAGTATAATCGTCTTCTGGACCAGCGCAATCATCTGCTCAAGGAGGCCTCTCCCGATGCTATGCTGCTGGATACTCTGGATTGTTCCCTGAGTCCTCTTGCGGAGCGTATCTCTGGGGCCAGGGCGGAATTCACTTCGCGCCTTGAGGTCTTTGTTGCAGAGTTCTACAAGGAGCTCAGCGGGAACGGTGAGTCTGTCGGAATCGGCTATCGGAGCGATATGGGGGATGGAGTTTCTTTGGAGGAGCAACTCAGTCGCAACAGGCAAAGGGATATGATTCTGCGGTTCACGTCTGCGGGAGTTCAGAGGGACGATTTTATATTCACTATGAACGGAGAGCCCATAAGGCGCTGTGGTTCACAGGGTCAGCAGAAGTCATTTATAGTGGCGGTGAAACTGGCGCAGTACGAAATGATGAGGCGTGCCTACGGATATGCGCCGCAATTGTTGCTGGACGATTTGTTCGACAAATTAGACCGTCGGCGCATCGCCGCTCTTATGGCTCTGGTGGGGCGTGGAGATTATGGACAGATTTTCATTACGGATACCAACAGGGACAGGGTGGATGAGATTGTCAGGGGAGTAACTGCCGATACGGCTTATTTCAATGCTGCAAATGGAGAATTTCAAACCGGTGAAGTTGAATAGGTCCAAGGCGGTCCCGCTCGGGGATGCTCTTGCTAAAATGGTGAGGGCCAATCATTTGAGCATGGGACTGATACTCAATAAGGTATCTATGGCCTGGGATGCCGCTTCGGGGGCGTCGATGTGGACGGCAAAGCGCTTCTACAAGGATGGAGTGCTGACCGTTACTCTGAAGAGCTCGGTGTTGCGTAGCCAGTTGAATATGCAGCTGGAGGACATAATGCAGAGGATGAACGAGATGCTCGAGGAGGATGAAATTGTGAAAATGTGCGGATTCGACACTCATATCAAGCAGATAAAATTAAGGTGATGAAGATAGTTGTCGACGAGAACGTGCCCTTTCTGGAGGGCGTATTCGACCCTTATGCAGAGGTTCTGGCGAAAAAGGGGGCGGAGATAGGCCCGGAGGATGTTAAGGATGCGGATGCCCTCATCATCCGTACCAGAACGCGATGTGACAAGGCTTTGCTGGAGGGTTCTAAGGTGAGCCTGATTGCTACCGCGACCATAGGGGAGGACCATATAGATTTGGATTATTGCAGGGAAAACGGCATTGAAGTCCAGAATGCTGCGGGTTGCAACGCGGGCGGAGTGATGCAATACGTATTCTCGGCTCTCTATGGCGTTGCGGGGCACAGGGGCATAAAACTCAGCGGCAAGACCTTCGGGATTGTCGGAGTGGGCAATGTTGGGAGGAGGATAGAGGAAATGGCGAGGTACCTCGGTTTCAACGTGCTGCTCTGCGATCCCCCTCGCGCAGAGGCTGAAGGTCCGGAGGCTTTTGTGTCTTTGGAGGAATTGCTGGCCCATTCCGATATCGTGTCCCTGCACACTCCTCTGAATGCTTCCACAAGAGCTATGGCGGACGAGGATTTCTTCCGCAGTATGAAGACAGGAGCAGTTTTCATCAATGCCGCAAGGGGCGAGATTGTTGTGGATCAGGCTCTTATCGATGCCAGTCCGAAGTTGGGTGCCATTATTCTGGATACGTGGAACAATGAGCCGGACATCAATCTGGAACTGCTCGAAGTGGCCCACATAGCGACTCCACATATTGCCGGATACAGTTATGAAGGCAAGAGAAACGGTACTGCAATGGCCGTCAGGGCTGTTGCCCGCCGTTTCGGGATATTCCAGCTTTACGATTTCATTCCCGATTGCCCGCCAGAGGATGTGCCTCAGAAGCTTTCTCTCGAAGGCAAGACTCAAGGTGAAATCGCCGCAACTCTCCAGTACAATTATCCGGTTTATACTGATGATTTTCTCCTGCGCACCAACCCCGGCGCTTTCGAGTCGCTCCGCCAGAATTATAATTACAGACGAGAAATATACATATAGCTTACCACAATAAATTTCAATATGGAAAATATCAAACTCAGCCCCAGCGACATCGAGCAGATCGAGCGCTTCAAAACCGGTTTCCCGTGGATGGACATCATTGCTCCAGCAACTCCTTCGAAAGGCATACGTGTTCTCTCGCCAGAAGAGGTTGACAAGGCTGTGAACACGGCCGAATCCGCTCTCCGAGATAAGGGCGGAAATGCTCTTTCCTTTGCGAAGTTTGTACCTGCCTCAGGAGCTGCTTCAAGAATGTTCAAAGACCTTTTTAACAAAAATGTTAATATCGTTAACAAATTTGTTCAAAACATTGAAAAATTCGCCTTTTACGATAAATCAATTTATGGACAACTTGAAGGTGAGGCTCTGGTGGATTTCACTCTTGGAGATGAGGGTTTAGGCTATGGGAAAAAGCCTAAGGGAGTCCTCAAATTCCACCGCTATCCTTCAGAGGTTCGCACTGCCATCGCCGAGCATCTCGTGGAGGCTGCTGAGTACGCTGTGTCCGCCGACGGCAAGGCCAGGGTTGTAGTTACAATCTCTCCGGAACATACTGAACTTTTCAAGGCTGCCATTGCCGAAGTCAAGGCTGAGTACGAGCAGCGTTACGGAATTGAATACGACATCACTCTCGTGTACCAGTATGAGTGGACAGACACTCTTGCGGTGACTGCTGACAATGAGGCTTTCGTTACTCCCGAAGGCAAGCTGCTGCACAGACCTGGCGGTCACGGCGCTCTTATCCACAACCTGAAGGAAGTGGATGCCGACATTGTGTCCATCAAGAACATCGATAACGTCGCTGTGGAGTCGTATCTGCCCCTCAGCGCCAAATGGAAAAAAGTCCTTATGGGTCTTGCCATAGACCTGCGAGAGAGAATTTTCTCTTACATCGGGAAGCTTCAGGAAAATCCTTCCGACTCTCTGTGTGCTGAAGTGCAGGCCTTCCTTGAGGATGAGCTTTGCATCAGCCTGGGCAGGAAGGCAGACGCTTCCACTTTGTTGTCTCTGCTGCGCAGGCCCATACGCGTGGCCGGTATGGTGAAGAACGAGGGAGAGCCCGGAGGCGGTCCTTTCATCATCAGGGAGAAGGATGGCAGCACTTCCCTCCAGATACTCGAGGGCGTGCAGATAAATCCTGCCGATACACATGCTCAGGAGTGCTTGAAGGCTTCCACCCATTTCAATCCTGTGGATATAGTCTGCGTGCTGAAGGATGCCGAGGGGAAGAATTTCAATCTGCTGGATTACGTGGATGCTGACGCCGGTTTCATCAGCAGCAAGTCATATCAGGGCACGGAAATCAAGGCTTTGGAATTGCCTGGTTTGTGGAATGGCGCGATGAGCCGTTGGAATACTCTTTTCGTGGAAGTGCCCGTGGAGACTTTCAACCCTGTCAAGACCGTGATGGACTTGCTCAGGCCCGCGCATCAAGGGTAGTCTGAAAGGCTGGCCCCAAGGTCTTCTGTCCAGCCCTTTGGGGTCCCCTAATCCCCGTATATGTGAGTCGGGAACGGGCGTCCGTTCAGAGCCTGCCGTCAATGGCATTGATGCGGGAAGGCAACACCCTCAGGCGGGCGGGAGCTCGTCCTACGATTTCCCCGTCCACTTCGATAAGTTGACCCTGCCCGTGAGCTTCCAGGAGAATCTCGCGGGCTTTGTAGAATCTCAGGAACCTGATGCTTTCGATGCGTTTGGTCAGGAGCTTCCGTATGCTCGGTATGAGCTTCCATAGGGGAAACTTCGGGGCCACCATCAGGTCGATTATGCCGTCGTCCATCCTGGCTGACGGGGTCTGGCAGAGCCCGCCTCCGGAGAATCTTCCGTTGCCGAAGGAGATGCTGTAAACGAGGTCGTCAAAGACTGTCTCCCCGTCGCACACTATGCGTGCCCCCGTGCTTTTCTGCCGTGCGGCAATGCTGCGCAATGCATTTACATACAGCATCTTGCCTGTCACTCCGTGAGCTTTCTGGAAATTCACTATGTCGCAGACATTGGCGTCGAAGGAATATCCGCCGATGTTGGCCATATATCTGGTATTGAGGATGTTGCGTCCCGTCGGGTCGTCCGGGTCGAGAATGTCCACCTGTACTACGTCCTGGCCGGAAAAGGCTCCTGAGGCAATCAGTTCGATGATTTTCCTGTGGTCATTGGGTACATTGCGGCTGCGCAACCAGTCGTTGCCCGAGCCTATGGGAAGGACAGCCAGGTAGAATTCCCCAAGGTCAAGGCCATCCTGTGAATTGACATAGTTCACGATGCAGTTCAGGGTATTGTGCACCGTGCCGTCGCCCCCGACTGCAATGAATTTCCTGAACCCGTCCCTGCAGGCATTGGTTATCTTTTCGCGGGCATCGGAGGCGCTTTCGGGCCGGGCAAAACTGTAGTGTATGCCCTTCTCGTAGAACAGGGCCTCGCTTTTGCGCCATTGAGCAAGGGTTTTCCCGCTTCCCGCATTGGGATTTACAATCGCATACCAACAATCTGAATTCTTCATTCTTGGTGTCCTTTTGTGGTTCGGGTGACAAATTTATAGAGTTTTTCACAGAAAATGAGTATATTTGTCAGTTTTAATGTCGAATCAATACCGAAGCCGATGAGTAAAGTCATTTTAGTTGCGAACCAGAAGGGAGGAGTGGGAAAGACCACTACTGCCATCAATCTCGCAGCATCTCTTGCAGTGCTGGACAAGAAGGTACTCCTGATAGATGCCGACCCCCAGGCCAACAGCACCAGCGGTCTGAATTTCTCTCCGGACAGCGACCAGGGCAGAACACTCTATGAGGTCCTGGTTGAGGGACTTCCCATTGCCGATACCCTTGTACAGACAGAACTTCCCTCCCTTCAGCTCGTTCCTTCCCACATCAATCTGGTGGGCGCGGAAATCGAGTTGCAGGCTATGGAGAACCGCGAATATGTGATGGCCGAAGCCATTGCTCCCATAAGGGGGGATTATGATTACATCATCATCGACTCCAGCCCCAGCCTCGGCATCACCACGGTGAACTGCCTTACTGCCGCCGACAGTGTAATTATTCCCGTCCAGCCCGAGTTCTATGCGCTGGAAGGCCTTACAAAGTTGCTCCAGACCATAC
>JAEDMF010000119.1 GCA_016303175.1 Bacteroidales bacterium | reverse complement strand
TTTTCCCCGTTTACGCCCTCCTGCGTGCATCGATTCTTGATTTCAGGCCCGAACTTGCGAATCAATGCAGCACCATCGTTGCTACAACGATGAATAGCCCGCCTGCAGCATAGTCGTGGGGCGCAGGCAGGGACAGGATGCCACGAAGGCGGCATAATCCTAAGTAAAAAGCCGCTGGAGTGGCACTTGTCCCTGCCGCAACAACGGTACGCGTCCGATTCTAATCTTTGTAGAGACAGGGGAGAATGGTTTCGCCTGCAGTGGTCGCTGCTGCAAGGAAGATTCGCCTGACTGCAGCAAGCTGAGTGCAGGAAGGTTCGACAGCGGCGGCAAAGGCGGGTGCTGATGCGCCCGGAGGCGGCATTTCCCTATGTTTCTGCCGCCGAGGGTGCGCAGCACCCGCTAATAGTCCGCCGCGCTGCACGCTATCCCGCCACAAGATAGCCTCTACGCAATAGTCCGCCACGCTGAACGCTACCTCGCCACGCTAAAGAGCTTTTTTGAATCAGAAAAGATTCCTACCTTCGTGAACAATCAATCCATCAACAAAGAATTAATTAACATGAAACGCCTTATTGTGACTTTTGGAGCCATGCTCCTTGCCTCGGTCCTTGCCCTTGCAGCGGGCCCGAAATCCAATCTCCGGGTAATGTACTGGAACATACAGAACGGAATGTGGTCCGACCAGGGAAACTCCTACGACAACTTCGTGGAATATGTCAAATCCCAGAATCCGGACATCTGCGTGTGGTGCGAGGCCCAAAGCATCTACATCACCGGTACTGCAGACAAGTGCGCAGTCGAAGACCGTTATCTTGTGGACGGCTGGGCTGAACTGGCGGCACGCTACGGACACAGCTACGTGTTCGTGGGAGGTCACAGGGACAACTTTCCCCAGGTTATCACCTCGAAATATCCGATAGAGGGCATCGATCGCATAACCGGCAATCTCGAGACAAAAACGCCGGAACAGACGGACACCATAGTATCCCACGGAGCCGGGTGGGCGCGTATCCGCTTCAAGAGGAAAGAACTGAATGTGGTCACCCTGCACACCTGGCCGCAGGCCTACAGCTTCTACGCATCCAAGGAAGAAAGGGAAGCCAGCAAAGCCGCCCACGGGGGAGACGCCTTCAGGGCCGTGGAAATGGAATATATACTGAAGCACACCATAGGCAGGTCGAAGAAACCGTCAAAGGAATATTGGATGATGATGGGTGACTTCAACTCCCGCAGCAGGGTTGATAACTATCAGTACAAATGGGCGGAAGACGCACCCGGCTTTGCCTGCCAGGACGTCATAATCAGGGATGGCCGTTATGTGGATGTCATAGCCGCTCTATATCCCGGAGAGTTCAAGACCACAACGGGCGGAAAGGCCAGGATAGACTACTTCTACTGCACTCCGAAGCTCTTTTCCAGAATCACTGCAGCCCATATTCCGACAGGGGACTGGAGCGAGCCGGTACGTGACCCCGCAAAGCTCAGCAACTTCTGGCATCCTTCAGACCACAGGCCCATAATAGTCGATTTCAAATTATGAAACAGATATCCCTGGCCCTTTGTCTCCTCTCTCTTGCCCTGACTTCCAATGCGCAGGAACTCAGCTTCAACCGCAAGGGCGAGTTCAAGATAGTACAGTTCACCGACACTCACTTCTGCCTGGGCAACCCCAAATCGGACATAGCCCTGGAAAGGGTGAAGGAAGTGGTCAGAAGGGAAAAACCGGACCTTGTAGTCTTTACCGGGGATGTGATTTACTCCGCTCCGGCTGTTGAGGGAATGAAGACCATTGTTTCCCTGGTATCAAAGGCCAAAGTGCCCTTTGTAGTGTGCTTCGGCAACCACGACAAGGAATTCGATGCGACGAACGAGCAGATGTACGATATGCTCCGCACGCTTCCATATAACCTCCATCCGGACCGTAAAGGTGGCCCCGTTCCGGATATAGATCTGGAAATCAAGGCAAGGGACGGCAGGACTGCTTTCGTGCTCTATTGCATCGATTCCCATTCCTACAATTGGACGGACCGCTACTACGAGTGGATAACGGAGGAGCAGATACGGGACTATGAGGCCCGCAGTGCCGCATACACAGCTGCAAACGGCGGCAAGCCGGTGCCGAGTCTGGCCTTCTTCCATATACCTTTGCCTGAATATGGCATTGCCGCCTCGGACCAGAAAGCTCCGCTGGTCGGCACGCGCCGTGAGGTCTGCTGCTGCCCAGATCACAATTCCGGGATGTTTGCCGCGATGAAGCGTTGCGGCGATGTGAAAGCGGTCTTTGTCGGCCACGACCATGACGACGACTATTCTGTGATGTGGGACGGGATTCTTCTTTCTTACGGCCGCTATACCGGTGGCGACACCGTCTATAATCACCTCGAGAACGGTGCTCGCGTCATACTGCTCCACGAGGAGGGCTCTCTGGACACCTGGGTTACCCTCAAGGGTGGTCGTGTGCTCAATAAGTGGAGGATGGAATAGTCGATAGATTTTATAATATCGACGAGCGTATATTTAAATAATTTAACAACTGTTGATAAGTTGTTGATAAGTTTTTTGATGCATCTCCCTAATAAAATAAATTATTAATCAATTTTGGGTCCTCAAACGATTTCGTGTATTGTGTGAGGACAACATGAGGAGGAAACTTTACTTAACGCTATTCTTAAGCCTTGTCTTTTCGACCTTTGCGGGAGCGCAGAAGGTTGCGATAAAGACGAATCTGCTCTATGATGCCACTTCGACCGTCAATCTTGGCCTGGAATTCGGGCTGGCGCCGAGGTGGACAATGGATATTTCCGGAAACTACAATCCCTGGACTTTGCCGAACAACAGGCTGATCCGTCACGCTATGGTTCAGCCGGAGGTACGCTATTGGTTCTGCGACCGTTTCTCAAGGCACTTCCTCGGCATTCATGCCCTGGGAGGCATTTATAATGTCGGCAATCTTCCGCTCGACTTCAAATGGTTGTGGCTGGACCTCTCTCCGCTTCAGGACCACCGCTTCGAGGGCTGGGGCGTAGGCGGAGGCCTTGCTTACGGCTATGATTTAATACTCGGAAAACACTGGAACCTGGAGTTCGAAATCGGTGTCGGATATATTTACAGCCGCTACAATGAATTCCAATGCATCGAGTGCGGCAAGAAACTGGCCGAGAATGTGCCGGTTCATTATGTGGGACCTACCAAGGCTGCGATAAGTCTGGTTTATCTCTTCTGATTCGTCAAGCATCCAAATCGTTACGCAGTTATGAAACGCCTTATCACGCTGATGGCGGCCTTTGTTGCCGCGTCTTACCTTTGCAGCGCCCAGACGAGTTTCGATGGCATCACGCTCAATGATGTGGAACTCAATAGGAACGAGAATCTGATGTCCGTGAATATGGACGTAGATTTCACTGAATTCGACGTGAGCACAAACAAGGCAGTGCTCTACACCCCCGTGTTGACCACCAGGCAGGATACCGCGTCCTTCCCTTCGGTGGGAATTTATGGCAGGAATCGCTACTATTACTACGTGAGGAATGACCGTCAGCTTGCAGACTCTACTGCTGAGACTTCTTTCAATGAAAAGGATCTGCCGGACTACCTTCCTTATTTCGCCAGCGTTCCCTATGTGAAGTGGATGCCGGGAGCCGAGCTTCAGATGGAGAAGAAGACCTTCGGCTGCTGTGGCAAGCTGATCTCGACCGAATACTTCCCCCTGTGTTCCTACAGGGTGTATGTGCCGTCCTTCCTCTATATGGCGGCACCACGCAGCAATGCGCCCAAGTTCCGTTCGCTTGAGGGAAATGCCTTCGTGGACTACCCCGTGTCAGAAACCGTTATTTACCCGGATTATCATGACAACCGCCGTGAACTTGCAAAGATCGTAAGCCAGATCGATTCGGTGCGCCTGGATGCTGATGTGAGCATAAAATCCATATTCATAAAGGGTTACGCGTCTCCTGAAAGTCCTTATGACAACAATACCCGCCTTGCCAGGGGCAGGACTGAGGCTATTAGGGAATATGTCTGCAATCTCTATGACATTCCTGCGTCTCTGATTCACACGGATTACGAGCCGGAGAACTGGGAGGAACTCAGAATCTGGGTCGAGGCTTCATCTCTCCCTCACCGCCGTCAGATTCTCGAACTCATTGACAGGGATGAAGAGCCGGACCGCAAGGAGTGGCTGATAAAGTCAAGGTACAAGGACGACTATGCAAAGATGCTCAGCCAGTGCTATCCTTTCCTCCGTAGAACCTACTATCGCATTGACTATGAGGTTAGAAGCTTTGGCGAGACGGATGCTGAGCATATACGCGCCCTGGTGACCACCCGTCCTCAGAACCTCAGTCTCGAGGAGTTCCACCTGGCTGCAAAGGGACTCGACCCTCAGTCGGAACTCTATGCGGAGATATTCGACGTTGCGGCGAAAATGTATCCCGAAGATCCGGTTGCGAATATAAATGCTGCGAATGCTGCAATGCAGAGGGGAGACTTGAAAAGCGCTGCGAAGTATATAAACCGTGCCGGAAATATTCCTGAAGCCATATATGCGCGCGGTGTGCTCTCCGCCCTCGAAGGGGATGCGGATTCTGCGCGGAGCTTCCTCAAGACGGCCTCCGCGCTCGGACTCGCCCAGGCCGACGAGGAACTTGCGAAACTTGAAAAATGACAATCGCGAAACAAATTATATCCATAAACTATATTATCTAACAAAACCAAAACAAAAAGATGAAGAAAACACTTCTCTCTGCGGCTGCTCTGCTTATGGCGCTGACAGCCTGCAACAAGGAACCGGTTGGCGGCTCTGCTGTCGATAACGGTTCAGTGTACATGCAGTTCTCCGTGAACATGCTTTCAACCAGAAGCCAGACTGATGGTGAGGGCGACTCCAACTCCAATGCCACTCCTGACATCGAGGTAGGTCTCAACAAGGAGAACACGATTTCCACTGTCGATATCGCCCTCGTAGGCCCTACCACCGTAGTCGCTGCAAACGTGACTCCGACTGCGGCAAATGCCAGCACCTATGTTGCAAAGTTCGACACCAAGGCCCTCGTGGCAGGTACCACTTACAAAGTGTATATCTATGCCAACTGCAGCGCTCCAGCAGCTGTTGACGTTGATGCCGTATCCGAGACGAGCGTAGCAGAAATGACCGCCGACAACAAGTTCTGGATGACCAATGCCTATGCCGCAGCTGACGTGAAACTTCCAGAAAACCTT
>JAEDMF010000118.1 GCA_016303175.1 Bacteroidales bacterium | reverse complement strand
CATTTTGCATTCTCGAAGCAGATGGGCTGGGTATCCTCGCAAGTCTTGTAAGGATCGAGACCATATTTTTCGCAAATCTCGTTTGCTTCCTCGATGCTGGAAATTCCGTTGGCGTTGAGGGCCGCGATAATCTGTTTGATGCGACGGTCCTGGCTTTCGAATTTTACTTCTCTAATCATAGCTCGTTCTCCTTATTCTTTACGTGGATCAATATACTTCACTGCGCCGTCCTCTTCTTTGAAGCGACCGTAGGTTGCAGTTGACTGCTTGAGAGCCTCATTGGCGTCAACGCCCTTCTTCACGAGGTCGAGGAATACGCCGAGTTTGACGAACTCATAGCCGCAAATCTGGTCGTCCTTGTCCAGGGCGAGAGTCTTGATGTAGCCCTCGGCCATTTCGAGGTAGCGGGGACCTTTGGCGAGTGTGCCGTAGAGAGTGCCTACCTGGCTGCGCAGACCTTTGCCGAGGTCCTCGAGACCGGCTCCGATAACGAGACCGCCCTCGGAGAAGGCGCTCTGTGTACGGCCGTAAACAATCTGGAGGAAGAGCTCGCGCATTGCTGTGTTGATGGCGTCGCAGACGAGGTCGGTGTTGAGAGCTTCAAGGATGGTCTTGCCGGGCAGGATCTCGGCGGCCATAGCGGCGCTGTGGGTCATGCCGGAGCAGCCGATGGTCTCCACGAGGGCTTCCTGAATCACACCCTCCTTGACGTTGAGGCTGAGTTTGCAGGCACCCTGCTGGGGAGCGCACCAGCCTATGCCGTGGGTGAAACCTGATACATCCTTGATTTCTTTGGATTTTACCCATTTGCCCTCCTCGGGAATGGGAGCGGGCCCGTGGTTGGGTCCTTTCTGTACGCAGCACATCTGCTGCACTTCGTGTGAATATTGCATAGTTACTTTAGTAAATAGTATCTCAAATACCTTGCAAAGATACTAATTATCATTGATTACCTGATGATTTTTTCGTGGATTTTTTGCATTTTTGCACCTTATAATTCAGTAGTGTCACAGAGTTGTAATTCCGTAGTGCGATGGAGTTCAGGATAGACTCACAGTTCCAGCCTGCCGGCGACCAGCCCAAGGCCATAGAAGATATATGCAGCGCCCTCCGTCAGGGCGTTGATGCTGTGACCCTGCTCGGAGTGACGGGCTCGGGCAAGACTTTCACTATGGCCAATGTCATCGAGAGGCTCCAGAGGCCCGCTCTTATACTCAGCCACAACAAAACCCTCGCGGCCCAGCTCTACGGAGAGTTCAGGCATTTCTTTCCGGGAAATGCGGTGGAGTATTTCGTCTCCTACTACGACTATTATCAGCCGGAGGCCTACATTCCCACCACGGACACCTATATAGAGAAGGACCTGAGCATCAACGACGAAATAGAGAAGCTCCGTCTCAGCGCCACTTCCGCCCTGCTCAGCGGACGCAGAGACGTAATCGTGATAAGCTCCGTTTCCTGCCTGTACGGCATAGGCAACCCGGAGGACTTCCATTCGCAGACAGTCCATCTCACAGTGGGCCAGCGAATTAGTATGACAACTTTGCTATACAATTTGGCTGAAGCCCTTTATTCACGCACCGAGTTGGAACTCAAGAGGGGCCAGTTTAGAGTCAAGGGAGACACGGTGGACATTGCCCTCGGAGGTTCGGAAAAGGGGGTGCGGGTGGAATTCTTCTCCGATGAAATAGACCGCTTGAGTATCATTGACCCCATTACGGGCGCCGAACTGGAGAACCTCAAGGAAATATACATATATCCGGCCGGCAATTTCGTGACCACAAAGGAGAGGGCAGCGAAGGCCGTGAGTATGATACAGGACGATATGAAGCGGCAGTGCGACTGGTTTCAGGAGATAGGTAAACCCTTGGAAGCCAAACGCTTGCAGCAGAGAGTGGAGTATGATTTGGAGATGATTAAGGAGATGGGCTACTGCCCCGGCATAGAGAACTATTCAAGGTACTTCGACGGCCGCAAGGAGGGGATGAGACCCTTCTGCCTGATAGATTATTTCCCCGATGACTTCATCACCTTCATAGATGAGTCACACGTCACCCTGCCCCAGATAAGGGCGATGTACGGGGGTGACCACAGCCGCAAGAGCGTGCTTATAGACTATGGCTTCAGGCTTCCTGCCGCCGCCGACAACCGTCCCCTCAAATTCGACGAGTTCGAGCAGATTACAGGCCAGAAGGTCTTTGTCTCCGCCACCCCCGCCGAGTATGAGCTCGAGAAGTCGGAAGGTCTTGTGGTGGAGCAGGTTGTGCGTCCCACGGGGCTTCTGGATCCGCCCATTTCGGTGCGTCCGGTCGAGGGACAGGTGGACGACCTTCTGGAAGAAATCAGACAGCGTGCCCAGAGGGACGAGAGGGTGCTGGTGACCACCCTGACCAAGAGGATGGCGGAGGAGTTGGAGAGGTATTTCACGAGGATGGGAGTACGCTGCCGTTACATCCATTCGGACGTGGATACTATGGAAAGGGTGGAAATCATCGAGGATTTCAAGAACGGACTTTTCGATGTATTGGTGGGTGTCAATCTGCTCAGGGAGGGTCTGGACATTCCTTCGGTAAGCCTCGTGGCCATTCTTGACGCCGACAAGGAAGGCTTCCTGCGTAGCGACAGGGCTTTGACCCAGACGGCGGGCAGGGCGGCGAGGAATGTGAACGGCCTGGTCATAATGTATGCAGACCATATCACCGAATCCATGCAGAAGACCATATACGAGACGGACAGGCGCAGGAGCAAGCAGATGGAATACAACAAGTTGCACGGCATAACCCCTCAGCAGGTCTCCAACCAGAGCAATGCCCTCTCCCGCAAGGCTGGCGGAAGGGTGAGCGCGGCCAATTCCTACGACGACCCCCACTACATTCCGGACCCTTCGGATTTGGGCAGCGGTCGCATTAGTGTGGGCTTGGGACACGATGCTCTGCGCAAAGGCAATTCGGCCTATGTGGACGGCTATGTCAGCGCTGATTTGGCAGCTGTTTTGCAAGACCCTGTAATCCGTTCGATGAGCCGCAGCCAGGTGGAAAAGGCTGTTGAAACGGCGAATGCAAATATGAAAAAGGCGTCAGAGGCCCTGGACTTCGTTACGGCCGCCAAATACCGTGACGAGATGTGGGCTCTCAAAGAATATTTAAAGGTATGGAAGGATTAAGCATTTCAGAGAAAGCGAGGAATGTGGCCCTTGAAGCGCTCAGGGGCGAAACCCGCGGCAATGGACATCCCTTCATTGAACATCCGGATGCCATAGCGGAGATAATACGCAAGGAAATCGGTCTTTCAGAGGTCTGTGTCGCTGCAATGTACCTTCACGAAGCGACCAGACTTCACAGCGAACTGGTGCCATCCCTGGAAGGAGAATTCCCCCGGGAGGTCATTGACATTGCGCTCAGCCTCAATAAGTTGTCTCAGATAAATCCCAAGGATACACGTCTGGAAGCAGAGAATTACAAGAGGCTCATAGTGTCTTATTCCAAGGATCCCCGTGTGGTTGTAATAAAAATCGCCGACCGCCTCGAAATAATGCGTTCGCTCGACCTTTTTCCAAAGGCATCCAGGGAGCGCAAGAGTCTTGAGACCCTCTTTCTCTATATACCTATTGCCCATCAGCTCGGCCTCTACAATATCAAGTCCGAGATGGAGGACATATATCTGAAGCACGCTGACCCGGAGCAGTACAGGGCCATCACCAATAAACTCAAGGCCGGGGAGTTCGAGAGGCGCAGGATATCCATGGAGTTCATAAGCCCGCTCGAGAAGAAACTCCAGAATGAGGGTATTAAGTACAAACTCAAGGTCCGCACCAAGACAGCTTATTCCATCTGGCGCAAGATGGTGGCCCAGAAGGTGCCATTCGAGGGCGTGTACGATGTGTTTGCCATTCGTTTCATCATAGATGCTCCGGAAGACAGGGATGTGGAGAAGGCCCTTTGCTGGAAGGTATTTTCTCTGGTGACAGAGGAGTATGAGTCTGATACGAAGCGCCTTAGGGACTGGTTGACCAATCCCAAGCCCAACGGCTATGAATCCCTGCACATTACCGTCAAGAACAAGACGGGAGCTTATCTGGAAGTGCAGATAAGGACGGCGAGGATGGATGAGGTAGCGGAGAGCGGCCTTGCAAGCCATTGGTCCTACAAGGGCATAAGAAAGGAAGCCACTCTGGATAGCTGGCTGAACTCCGTACGCAGCGTATTGGAGCGCAAGAGCACCCTCAATGAGTTCTATGATGCGCGTCAGGAGAGGACGGTCAATGATGACGTGTTCGTGTTCACTCCGTCGGGCGAACTGCGCAAGCTGCCTGCAGGGGCGTCGGTGCTTGATTTTGCCTTTGAAATACATACCAACGTGGGCATCAAGTGCGTGGGCGGTCTGGTGAACGGACGCAGCGTACCCATAAGGGAGAAACTCCATACGGGCGACTATGTGGAGATACTCAAGGGCAAGAACCAGAAGCCTTCGGCGGACTGGCTGAACTATGTGGTCAGCAGCAAGGCCCGCAACAAAATCAGGCAGTTCATCAAGGAAGAGGAGTACCAGAAGGCCAACGAAGGAAAGGAGCTGCTCGCGTCCAAGTGCCGCAAGTGGAAGTTGGAGATAATGGATGAGGACCTGGCTGCCTTGATGAAGAAGTACAGGCTCAAGACGCTCAATTCCCTGTATGAGGCCATAGGCAACCTTACCCTTGACCCTCTGGAGGTGAAGAAGTTCGTCGAGTTGCGTCGTGAGGTCCACCACGTTGATATACAGGGCAGCCTGAATGTTGAGGACCAGAGCAGCCCGAAGGAGAGCAACGCCAGGGAGTCCGACGTGCTCATCGTGGATGCCTCCAATGTGAAACAGTTGGACTACAAGTTCGCGAAGTGTTGCCAGCCCGTTTTCGGCGACGATATCTTCGGCTTCGTGACCCGTCTGGACGGCATTAAGATACATAAGATTTCCTGTCCCAACGCTGCCCGCCTGCTGGACGAATACCCCTACCGCATCCTCAAGACTCGCTGGAGCAAGTAGTCTTGCTCGCATAAATATTCACGAGCGGGTGTATAAAAGTTTTCTTATATGAAGAAAATTGGCTAAATTTGCGGCCAATTTTTGGGGCGGTAGCTCGATTTTTGCATAAATTATTTTTATGCAAAAAATAAGCTCCTGTCCAGCAAGCATTTGTATAAGAAAATGAATAAAAAATTCATAAAGATACTGGCGGCAGTATTGCTCTGGATGGTGGGGATTGTCTCGTCTGCGCAGTCCGGCAGCCGCACTTTGATAGGTGTGGTGCGCG
>JAEDMF010000117.1 GCA_016303175.1 Bacteroidales bacterium | reverse complement strand
CAGGGAGCCGTGAGCATACTATACCGCAAGGAGAGCGCAGATATGATGCCCCAAAGGCTCAGGGAATATGAGGAGAAATTCAACAATCCCTATTGTGCGGCGGAGCTGGGCTACATAGACGACATAATAAAGCCCTCGCATACCCGCAGGGAGATAATAAAGGCATTGGACTGCTGCCGTAACAAGAGCCAGAGCAATCCGCCCAAGAAGCACGGCAATATGCCGTTATGATGGAAATATTAATAATTTAAAATTAAGGAGATATGAAGTTGAAATTTTTTGTGTTGGCAGTTCTGTCTGCCGTAGTTTTGTCCGCTTGCGAGAAGCCGGAAAACCAGTATATGTCAGTTGTTACCCTCAAGGAAGGCGGTCCTGATGCGTCGGGCAAGAAAAGAACTTTGCTGCAGGCTGACGACCAGACCATTTTGGTTCCTACCAAGACCCTGGAGTTTGTGAAGAAACAGAGAGCCTTGGTGACCTTCTACGACAGGGGAGAGATTGAGCCCGAAATCGAGGGCAGTCCCTGCAAGTGGATTTCCGTGGAGTTGACAGGCAGGGACACCATTTACACCAAACCCGTTTCTGAGCCCGGTTCCATCGAGAACAACAGTACTCTTGACGTTTACCGTTCATGGGTCAACAGTATTGAGGACAACTACCTGACCATCCTTATTGATGCAGCATGGAATGATGTCCGGAAAGTCCATACAATTTCGCTTGAATCCACTGATGTGCCCTATGTGTTTGAACTCAAGCATAATAAGGGCGAGGATGGAGAACCTGTCAGAACCGTAAGCGGCGTCATTGCCTTCGATATGGAGGGCCGCCTTCCTTCCACGGCTGGCTCCACTGTCACCATAAAGTACAAGGGTAATCCCACTGTCGATTACAAAGACGGCAAGGACAAGGCCATATACTGGAAACTCAACGAAGAAGGACGTTTCATTGGCCCCGAGGCCGTCCAGAAGGATGAGTCCCTCAATGTCGCTTCTGCTTCCGCCGTATCTGCGGCTGCCCTGAATCTGGAGTAAGCCCCTTTAATCTGCATGCCGGCCCGCTCTTTCCGGCCTCAAGCCGTATCGGGCCTGCAAACCATCTGAAATTTGGCTATCAGCATCAGGAAGGCGGCTGCCATCAATGCCGCAGGCAAGTACCTTAAGGTCATCCTTACGGTACTTGTCAATGCTGTGCTTGCCCGCATCCTGACTCCCTACGATTTCGGTATAGTGGCGGTTATTACCGTTTTCACCACCTTCTTCGCCACTTTGAGCGATATGGGACTCGGTCCTGCCATTATCCAGACCAAGCAGCTGAGTGATAAGGATATAAACAGCCTCTTCAGCTATTCCATCTACATAGCTTTCCTGCTGAGTGGCCTGTTCGCCCTGTGTGCGTTCCCCATAGCCGCTTTTTACAAGGACGCCGTATATTTGCGTCCTTGTTTTCTGCTTACCATCGCACTTTTCTTCAATGCGGCCAATATGGTGCCGGGAGGCATACTTGCCAGAGATAAGAAATTCGTAACGATTGCTCTGCGCACCGTGCTTGTGTATGCCGTCTCTGCTGCTGTGGCCATCTTTCTGGCAATGCGTGGCTGGCGTTTCTACGCCCTTGTAGTTCAGGCCATACTCACTTCAGTGCTGCAATTCGTATGGAACTGGCTGTCCACCCGTCTCCGTTTCGTCTTGCGCCCTTCCCGCGAGCCCTTGATGATGGTCCGCTCCTATTCTTTTTATCAGTTTGCCTTCAATGTGGTGAATTACTTCTCCCGCAATCTCGACAATTTGCTCACGGGGAAGTTTCTGGGTGAGGTCAATCTGGGCAATTACAACAAGGCCTACAATCTCATGCTTTTTCCTGTGAACAATCTTACAGGAGTTGTTTCGCCCGTGCTGCATCCCATCCTGTCGGACTATCGGAAGGAACCTGAGGTCATATACAGCCGTTATCTGCGCCTAGTTCGCCTGCTCTTTTGTACGGGCATATTTGTCTCAGCCTTTTCCTATCTTGCCTCGGACGAAATCATAGGCATACTTTACGGGCAGAACTGGGCTCCTTGCGCCCGTTGTTTCCAACTCTTGTCCCTGGCCATAGTCCCGCAGATGATCAACGCCAGCGCCGGCGCTATTTTCCAGTCCATAGGCAACACGCGCCTGTTGTTCACCTGCACCTGCATAAATACTGCGGTCACAGTGCTTGCCATCCTTGCGGGCATTTTTCTCGGTAATGGTGTGGAGACTCTCTCCCTTTGCGTGGCCCTGTCTTATATCTTCCATTTCTTCTGCGCCTTTTATTTCTTGATAGTCAAGGGCTTCCGTTATTCTTTGAAGGCTTTCTTCGCCAGCCTTTCGCGGGAGTTCTGCATCCTGTTCGTTATGGCAGCGGCAGTAGCGTGCTATTTTGCCTTCGTCCCTGCCATAAACAATATAGCGCTGAGCGCCCTTGCAAAACTGGGCTATCTCAGCGCTATCTTCGCTCCTTTGTATCTATGGAGCAGAAAATCCAGATGATGTGCTTTCGTAATAATTCAGGTCATTTGCCTGAAAATGGCTAAATCAGTTTGCTGAAGGCCTCTACAAATGGCTAAATCAGTTTGCTGACGTCCTCGATGGCCTGGAAACTGCCGAGGTCGTTCCACGGGAAGTCGCAGGGAATCATAAAGATTTCGTTGGATTTCTCCATCACGGCATAGTCGATGGAAATCTTCTCGCATTGGGGAAAATAAACTCTGAGGGCGTGGCTCTCATCGTTGCCGTACAGATGGGGAGCAATTTTGTCCATCTGCTCCATTATCTGGGGAGCGTGTTTGCGGAGCTGGCTCTCTATGGTGTTCTGATTCCAGACGAAGATACCGGCATTCCAGAAATAGTTGCCTGACTCGATATACTGGCGGGCTGTGTTTGCATCGGGTTTCTCCTTGAAACTGAGCACCTTCTTTACGGGGCGTATCACCGTTTTGCCGGTCTCAATGTAGCCGTATTCGGTGGCAGGGTGGGAGGGGGTGATGCCGAGGGTGACAATGCGGTTGCTTTCCTGGGTGAAATTCAGGGCTGTCTGTATGGTGCCGATGAATTTTTCCTGGTCACCTACCCAGGCATCTGAAGGAGTCACCACGATGTTCACACCAGGGTAGTGGGCGGCAATCTTGGTGCAGGCGTATGCAATGCAGGGAGCAGTGTTGCGCGCCTCCGGCTCTGCAAGTATGTGGCTCGGGGGAAGGCCGGGAATCTGCTCGCGTACGTAACGTATGTATTTTTCTGAGGTGACAACCCAAAAATGTTCTATGGGACAGATGGGCAGGAAACGTTCAACTGTCATCTGTATCATTGTTTTTCCTACTCTCAGAAGGTCAATGAACTGTTTGGGCCTTTCCGGGGTACTGATGGGGAACAATCTTTTGCCGACGCCACCAGCCATAATCACAACATGTGTATCCATAACTGTCCGGTTTTTATATAGTCAAATATAGGAATTATCTGCAAAAGTTCAAGATTGAAATGCAATTTATTTTTTGAGGATTACCTAAAGAGCGGGAATTAAATTTTCCATTCTTGTACCTCTTGAACCTTTTACTAAAATTGTCAGAGAATTGACTTTGTGTTTGTGGAGATATGATGCCGCCTGCTCCGATGTTTCGAAGAACAGCCAGTCAGTCTTTTCTTTCTCTGTCGCTGCCTTGGCGAACTCTTTGCCCACGAGGATGACAAGCTCAGCTTTCAGCTGCGCCACCTTGTCCAGGACCTTGCGGTGCTCAAGCTCCGATTCGTCTCCCAACTCCAGCATATCGCCCAACATCAGTCCTTTGCGGGGTGCCTGAACGGAGGCAAAGTTGGTAAGGGCAGCCTCCATTGAGGACGGATTGGCATTGTAGGCATCCAAAATAAGGGTGTTGGAAGCGCTTTGCATCATCTGCGAGCGTTTGTTGGAGGGAGTGTAGGCTTCAATTGCTGCTGTGGCATCTTCGGCACTTATTCCAAAATATGCTCCTACGGCAAAGGCGGCGAGCACGTTGTCGGCGTTGTAGCTCCCCACAAGCTGGGTGTTTACCCTCTGGAGGTGCCCGTCTGCAAGTATGTCCATACGCAAGAAGGGATGCTCGGCGGTGCAAGGCAGCACTTTTGCCTTCTGCACTTCTGTGCCGTAGTCCACCCGCTTCATTCCACCGCGCTCTCCGGCCATCTGCACAAGGTCGGCAGAGGCCGTGTTGACGAATCCGCATCCTTCCGTTTCGCTCAGATAGTCGTACAACTCGCCTTTTGTGGCTTTGACCCCCTCAAAACTGCCGAAACCGAGCAGGTGAGCCCGTCCTACATTGGTGATAAGGCCGAAGTCGGGGTGTGCGATGTCCACGAGCTCGCGTATGTCTCCGGGGTGAGACGCTCCCATTTCCACAACTGCCATCTGGCTCTCCTGTGTCAGACGCAGCAGGGTGAGAGGCACTCCGATGTTGTTGTTGAGATTGCCTTCCGTGGCCACTAGCTTGTACTTTGTTTCCAGCACGGCGCGTATGAGTTCCTTTGTGGTGGTCTTGCCGTTGGTGCCGGTCAGGGCCAGCACAGGAATCCGCTTTCCTGCGTGGAGGGTATGTTCCCTATGGTAACAGGCGAATTGATGCAGGGCGGTGAGGCTGTTGTCCACAACCGAGATGCGTGGGTCGTTCTCTGCGCCGGCAATCACTCTGTCCACTACGGCGTGCGAGGCCCCGGCCTCAAGTGCCTTCAGAGCGTAGTCGTTGCCGTCGAAGTTCTCGCCCCGTAAGGCCCAAAAAATCTCACCACCCTCAATTTTCCGGCTGTCGGTCGCAAGTCTGGACCCGCTGTCAATGAAGGTGGCGTGCAATTTCGCTATTGTCATTTTGTTCCCGTGCTGCCGAACCCGCCTTCTCCGCGGGCGCTCTCATCCAATGACGATACCTCTTTCCATTCGATTCTCTCAAACTTGGCCACGACCATCTGGGCGATTCTTTCGCCAGGCTTGATTACGAAGGTCTCTTGAGAAAGGTTTATGAGGCAAACCTTGATTTCACCTCTGTAGTCGGGGTCTATGGTGCCGGGGGCGTTGGCTACGGTGATTCCGAACTTGCAGGCAAGCCCGCTGCGGGGTCTGATCTGCGCTTCATAGCCTTCGGGAAGTTGGATATATAATCCGGTGGGGAAAAGGAATTTTGACCCGGGAGCGAGCTTTACCGGCTCGTCTGTATCAGCTTTCAGGTCCATGCCTGCCGCAAAATCTGTCGCATAGGACGGCAGATTGTGCTTAGATTTGTTTACTATTTTGATTTCCATAACCACAAATATAAAAA
>JAEDMF010000116.1 GCA_016303175.1 Bacteroidales bacterium | reverse complement strand
GTTTGAGGGACGAAAAGTCGGGGTTCAGTTTCACTCTTGCCTTGCTGACTGAGAAATTGGAGAAGTTTGAATTGAGTGCAATGGTGTATTCTTTTTCATTTAAAGGGAAGATGATATCATTTTTGTTTATGGTAATACTTCCGACAACTCCGAAGGTCTCGTCAATTTGGATTCTGCCGTTATTCTGGCCTGGTGTACCAGGGCTGAATTTGCTGTTTACGCCGTCGAATTTGGTGAAATCCACCCCGCCGAAGTTCATTTTGATATCGAATGAAGTCCCTGATTTTACCTTGAATTCCTCATTCGGGGCAACCACCAAACAATTGTCTTTTATCGTGAGGTACGAAGGAGATTCCACCTTGAGGTCCTTCATCCACGCAGGCAGATTGATTTTGAAACCGTGAAATGTCTTCTTTGTCATTGAGCCTGTCATCGGATCGAACGTTTCTATGTCGTAGGCTTCAAAATCCCCTGACGCAATTGTTATTTCGTTGAATTTTTCGAACTGAGGCACATTGAAGTGGATAGTGTAACTTGCAGTGCCCTCGAAATACATAATGTCCTTGACGATTCCGGGTATGCCTTCTTGGTCGATTTGTATATGGTTATCACTGGAAATGAAGTCCAGCGCTATTCTGTCGATTGTCGGAGCGCCAGGGAGGAATGAAGGGTCCACAGGCACATTAGGAACGGAGAACGTGATATTCTCCATGTTCTGGGGAGCACCATTCAGGGACAGCGACTGCATACTTATATCATAACTGACAGGGTCCATTTGGAAATTGAGGCTGAGATTGCCCTCAGCGTCGGTTTTGAAGGTGGAGCCTTCCTGAAAATCCATAAGCTCTGTGAGTGAAAGTCCGACGGTGTCCTTGACTCCTGTTGCAATCTCGAGTCCGGAGCCGACAGCCATTTCCGTGTCCAATTTGCTGAAATCGTAGTCTTTGTTACAAGAACTTGATATACAAGCAATTAGACAACCTGTAGAGAGAATGTGGATTGATGAGTGAATGCGTTTCATATCATAAGGTATAATAAGAATGCAAACATACGTAAAATTTAGCAGATTACCATTAGGTAATCCTCAAAAATAATTTGCATCATCTTTGAAAATCGTCTTAGTATTTAGTTAACATAATATAAATTATGTATTCAAATTGAATGTGGCGGATTTTTCGTATATTTGTGAGTTTGAAATTTGAGACCAATGGGTAGAAACAAGAAGGAAATCATACTTCACAATGTTGAGATAGAGGCTGTTGCAGCTGAAGGGAAAGCCATTGCGCACGTGGACAATATGGCTCTGTTCGTGCCTTTTGCCGTGCCCGGAGACATTGTGGACGTGAAGGTTTGCAAAAAGAAACACAATTATATGGAGGGTTTGATTACCGAAATCATTAAAGCTTCCGAGCACAGACTCGAGCCTTTCTGCAAGCATTTCGGTGTGTGCGGCGGCTGCAAATGGCAACCTCTTCCTTATCCTATGCAGTTGGAGGCAAAGCGCCGTCAGGTTGAAGACCAGCTCCTGCGCATAGGCCATCTGGACCTCTCGGACGCCCAAGTTCTCCCTACACTTGCCTCTGAAAAGACAGAATTCTACCGCAACAAGTTGGAATTTACCTTCAGCGAGCGCAAATGGCTGCTCCCGGGCGAAAATCCGGATGAGATTCAGGGGGCTGACCGTTGCGGACTCGGTTTTCATGTGGGACGCTTCTTCGACAAGGTGCTGGACATCGAGAAATGCTATCTGCAGGACTCCCCTTCCAATGAACTGAGGAACTTTATACGTTCGTATGCAAAGGATAAGTCATTGTCTTTCTTTAACATACGAGAACAGAGAGGCTTTCTGCGCAATATGATAATACGCAACAACAGCAAGGGTGAAGTGATGCTGATTATGGTCTTCTTCCACGAGGATGCTCCAGCCCGCACTGCCCTGCTGGATGCCATTCTGGAAAATTTCCCCCAGGTTGTTTCCCTGTATTACGTCATCAACGGCAAATGCAATGACAGCATTGCAGACCAGGAATGCATTCTTTACAATGGAGCCGAAACTCTTGGCGAGTCTATGGAGAACTTGAATTTCAGGATAGGTCCCAAATCCTTCTATCAGACCAATACCGCCCAGGCCTACAAGCTCTACAGCGTAGTCCGGGAGGCCGCGCAACTGACTGGAAATGAGGTAGTTTACGATCTTTATACAGGCACCGGCACCATTGCCCAGTTCGTCAGTTCCAAGGCCTCCAAGGTGGTGGGTATAGAGTACGTTCCCGAGGCCATCGAAGATGCCCTGAACAACGCCCGTGCCAATGGCATCAGCAACTGCGAGTTCTTCGCCGGAGATATGAAGGACGTGCTGACTGCAGACTTCATTGGGGAGCACGGCCGTCCCGACGTGATAATACTCGACCCTCCCCGCGCAGGAATTCATCCCGACGTGGCTTCCGTCATATTGGGCGCAGCCCCTCGCAGGATAGTCTATGTGAGTTGCAATCCTGCCTCCCAGGCCCGCGACCTTGAAATTCTTTGCAACTCCAAGGCTGAAGCAGGGCCCAAATATAGGATTACCTATGTGCAACCCGTGGATATGTTTCCGCATACCCATCACGTGGAGAACGTGGTCAGGCTGGATATAATTTAGTATTTTTGCGCAATGGAAGTCTTACCCATAATTCTTCTTGTCGCCGGCCTTGTGCTTGTGCTTGGCGGTTCGGATGCTCTCGTGGACGGCGCCTCAGGCCTTGCCCGCCGCAGCGGGATGAGCGAGTTTGTCATAGGAATGACCATAGTAGGCATAGGAACAAGCATGCCCGAACTTGTGGTGTCCTGGCTGAGTGCGATAGAAAACAAAACCGATATGTCAGTGGGCAACATTGTGGGCAGCAACATTTTCAATACCCTGCTCATACTCGGGGCCACGGCAGTCGTGCTACCAATAGGCATTACCCGGCAGAATTTCAGGCGGGATATGCCCATCAACATTGCCGCCGCCCTTCTGCTTGTGCTTTGTGGAATGTCCGCCACGCTCTTCAAATTCGGAGATGACTGTCTGAACCGCATTGAAGGGGCCGGAATGCTTGCGCTTTTTGCAATTTATATGGTATTTGCCATCAGGAGCGGGAAGCAAGATAATGGAGACGTGGCACCACAAGCTGCAGATATGGAACATAACTCTTTCAAGGCCACAGAAGCCGGGGTAGAGGGCGGCTCCAAGGAAAAAATTCAACCTCTATGGAAGGACCTTGCCCTTGTTGTGTTGGGCCTTGTTGCCTTGATTGCAGGAGGCAAACTTTTCGTGGACAATGCAGTAATTATTGCCAAGGCCCTCGGCTGGAGCGACAAGTTCATAGGCATCACAATCCTTGCCGGAGGTACTTCCCTGCCGGAGTTAGCTACCTGTCTGGTTGCTGCGGCAAAGAAAAAGGACCAACTCGCTCTGGGCAACATACTCGGCAGCAATATCAGCAACATCCTTCTGATTCTGGGAGGTGCGGCCCTCATACGCCCCATTCCTTTTGCCAACATCACCTTTACGGATATGGGTTTCCTCCTATTGTCCGCAATTATACTCCCCTTGACATATTTCAGTTTTGACAAACATAAAATAGGCCGCTTCGAAGGTCTTGTGCTTCTGTTTCTGGAAGCGGCGTATATGTATTTATTGATTAGAGCTTTGTAATTGTATAGTTATATGAAATTCGAACCCACTGGATACACTCTGCTGAATGTAGCGGATGAACGTGAATTCGAGGATTCCGGATGGACTCTCTCCGACCCCCTCTCGCCGAAAGCATCTATGGTCAGGGCAAAGTACAAAGAAAACCGTTTCGTAGTGGATACCGAGGCTGAAGGCTTGTACCGTTACCATAAGTGGCTTCCCATAAAACATTATCTTAAGGGAAGTTGTGCTCCCGTGACATACAAGTCTGAAAAACTTGCGGCAAAATTGGGGCTGAACAATTTGTATATAACTTTCAGCGGATGGGCTCCGGAGCTAGGCGCTAAATTCGCAACCTGCTCCTTCAAGGAGACCGAAGCCTATTCCGTATGCGGAAGGCTCGGCAATGACAGAAGCAGAACCCTTGTTGTGGCTAGCGCAGGCAATACTGCCAGAGCCTTCGCCTCCGTTTGCAGCAAGAATAACATCCCCCTTGTGGTCACCATTCCCTATGACAATCTGAATGCGCTCTGGTTCGATGAGACTCTCTCACCCTGTGTCAAGGTCATTGCTTCCCCCAAGGGTTCCGACTACTATGACGCCATAGCTCTTTCTGACAAAATCTGCCTTGACAAGGCCTTTCTTGCCGAGGGAGGAGCCAAGAATATTGCCAGAAGGGACGGAATGGGCACAACCATACTGAGCGCGGTTGAAAAAATCGGACGCATTCCTGACTTCTATTTCCAGGCCATAGGCAGCGGAACAGGAGCCATCGCCGTATGGGAGAACAACCTTCGCCTTATCGGTGACGGCCGCTACGGCAACCATAAGATGCGCCTTATAACCTCTCAGAATGACCCTTTCACGATTATGTACGATAGCTGGGCTTTGCGTGATAGAACACTTGTGGACTTCAGCGCAGAAAGAGCCAGGAATGCTTCTGCTCAAATCCGGGCCAAGGTGCTGTCCAACCGTAAGCCGCCCTATTCCCTGTGCGGAGGTCTCTATGATGCCCTCTGCGATACTGACGGAGATATTTTGAAAGTTACCAATGCCGAACTGCAGGCCTGGAAGGAGGAATTCCTGAAATTGGAGGGCTATGACATCTATTCTGCTGCGGCGGTAGCGGTTGCTTCCCTCGCCCAGGCTGTTCATAACGGCACCGTAAAGGCTGACGACACCATTATGCTCAATATTACGGGAGGCGGAGAAAAACGACGTATGGCAGAGTTGGGAGAAAAACTTTGCTACAAGACTCCCGACCTGATAATTGATCCCGAGGATGCCTCCATAAATGTGGCGGAGGAAGTAAAAAAACTATTTTCATAAGGGCGTATGTTCCTGCTCCAAGCGCTGAATATCAATACGGCTGAAATCACCCAGAAGGTGGATAGCCTCAATATGCAGAAGCAACTTATCGGGCTGGCTGAGAAAGTGAGCCACAGCACTCCGAAAGAACTCTGGCTGGAGTTCTATCCGAAACTTTTGAATTTCGGTCTAAAGCTGCTGATTGCCGGACTTATTTTCGTGGCCGGATATTACCTCATCAAATTCATCAGGAATTCGATGGTACGCAATATGACCAGGCACCACACGGACCAATCCGTGCAATCCTTCTTGATCAGCCTTGTCAAATCCGTGCTGATGGTCCTGCTGCTGATGGTCTGCGCCAATGTGCT
>JAEDMF010000115.1 GCA_016303175.1 Bacteroidales bacterium | reverse complement strand
TTGACTTCCCAGGTGCTTCCGCTGCGAAGGAGGTCGTCCACGCATTGGATTTTGGATGCTTTTTTGACGTCCTCTACCTGCTTGGCGACACCCTCATCGTAGGTGGGCGCCTGGACGTCGCGGATGATGCCGAGGGCAACGGGGAAATCCGGGCCTTTCATCTCGGCAAGCAGCATCTGGAGGCCAAGGTCCTGGCAGTGAGCATCGTGGGTAAGTATGTCGTCCTCGGTGTAGCCGTCCTGGCCTATTGTAACTACCTTCAGACCCATTCCGCTGCGGACAAGGCCCTTGTCCTTATTCTTACCGAATATCATCTTCTGGCCGTGGCGGAGAACAATGGTGCGGTCTTCACGGACAGCCGGGTCCGAAATGTCCTTGTGAGTGCCGTCGTTGAAAATGACGCAGTTAGTAAGCATCTCCATAACGGAGGTACCCTTGTGGGCAGCAGCTGCAACCATTATTTCCTCATTCAGAGGAAGCATCACATCAAGGCTGCGGGCGAAGAAGGTACCCTTTGCGCCCAGAACTAGACTGCCCGGCTCGAAGGGGTTCTCCACTGTGCCATAAGGGGAAGTCTTGGTGATTGCGCCGAACTTGGAAGTGGGAGAATACTGCCCCTTGGTAAGACCGTAGATGCGGTTGTTGAAGAGTATGATATTCAGGTCAATGTTCCTGCGGATAGCGTGGATGAAATGGTTACCGCCGATGGCGAGCGCATCACCGTCGCCGCAGGGCTGCCATACGGACAAGGAGGGATTTGCCACCTTGACTCCGGTAGCCAGGGCTGTGGCTCGGCCGTGGATGCCGTGAAAACCGTAGGTCGCCATATAATACGGAAGACGGGATGAGCATCCTATACCTGATACAACCACAAATTTCTCTATGCTCAAATCAGCAGCTTCCGCAACGGAAGGGAGAGAACGCTGGAGTGACGTAAGCACCGCGTGATCCCCGCAGCCGGGGCACCAGCGCACCTGCTGATCGGACTTGAAGTCCTTGAATGTATATTTCTTCTCCATAACTTACAAATTCTCTTTTGCAGCCTTGACCAGATCCGATACGAGGAAAGGCTGGCCTTCGACTTTATTGCACTGTACATAATTGTGAGCAGGCAGTTTGGAACGCAGATAAGCTGCGAACTGGCCGCTATTGAGCTCACATACCATTATCTTCTCAAACTTGCTGAAGATTGCTTCAGTATTGCGGGGCAACGGGTTAATCCACTCGAAATGGGCAAACCCAACATTGCCGATACCTTCTGCCTTCAAGGCGTCAAGGGCGCTGAGAATGTGGCCGAAAGTGCCACCCCAACCCACGAGGAGCAGTTTACCCTCGGATGAGCCACGTAGTTCCAGTTCAGGGATGTAATTTGCGATGAGGTCCACCTTCTTCTGTCTCTCATCCACCATAAGCTGGTGGTTAGCAGGGTCGGAGGAGATGGCTCCGTAGTGGTTCTTCTCAAGACCGCCTACACGGTGTTCATAACCCTTGGTGCCTGCAGGAGCCCACTGGCGCACCATTGTCTGCCCATCACGCTGGAAGGGCTGGAATTTGCCGCCCTCGGGTTCGCCCTTTACGATGGGAGGGACGATGGCGGGATAATCGCTCATAGAGGGTATTTTCCAGGGCTCGCTGCCGTTGCCCAGGAAGCCTTCGGAAAGCATAATGACAGGGGTCATATGTTCCAGAGCTACCTTGGCTGCATTGAACGCCGCATCAAAGCAGTCTGAAGGAGAATGGGGAGCGATGATGGGGATGGGACACTCACCGTTGCGACCGTAAAGAGCCTGACCAAGGTCGGTCTGCTCTGTCTTCGTAGGTATGCCTGTGCTCGGGCCGGCCCTCTGTACATCCACTACGACAAGGGGCAACTCCGTAATCATGGCAAGACCGAGAGCTTCGGACTTGAGGCTGAGACCGGGACCTGAAGTGGTGGTGACGGCAAGGTCACCTGCAAAAGAGGCACCTATTGCAGTGCATATTCCGGCAATCTCGTCTTCCGCCTGCATAGTCTTAACCCTCAAAGACTTGTAGAGGGCAAGTTCCTCCAGGATAGCAGTGGCGGGGGTGATGGGATAGGAACCGCAGAAGAGTTCCAGACCTGCCTTTTCAGCAGCGGCCATCAGACCCCAGGCAGTAGCCTGGTTACCGGAGATATTTCTGTAAAGACCTTTTTCAGCCTTTGCAGGAGCAACACTGTAAGTATTGGGAATGGCGTGTATGTTTGAAGCATAGTTGTAGCCGTCGTCCAGCACCTTCTTGTTGGGGGCTATAACTTCGGGATGCTTCTTCGCGAACTTTTTCTCGAGATACTGGTAGATATAGTCAACGGGACGGTTGTAGATGAAACAAGCCATACCGAGAGTGAACATATTCTTACACTTGGATATTGCCTTGAAATCCAGACCGCTATCCTTGAGACTTTCACGGGTAAGAGTGGTAATGGGTGAGATGACCAGCACGCGGTCTTCCACCTTCAGGGCCTCGAAGGGATTCTCACCGGGGGCAAAGCCAGCCAGTTCGAGACTCTTGTCATCGAAGCTGTCCATATCCACAATGATCATTCCGCCTTTCTTCACCCATTTGGCATTGGCCTTGAGGGCGGCGGGATTCATCGCAACAAGCAGATCGCACAGGTCGCCGGGAGTATTGACATCCTGGGAGCCGATGTGCACCTGGAAGCCGGATACACCACTGACTGTACCCTTGGGGGCGCGGATTTCTGCGGGATAATCCGGGAAAGTTGACAGAGAGTTGCCATATACTGCCGACATATCGGCAAACAGGGTTCCCGTCAACTGCATTCCATCGCCGGAGTCACCCGCAAAACGGATGACCACGTCGTTTGCATCAATAATTTTGTGTTCCATAGTTTATTCGTTTTCGCCGGCGGCTTTGAGACGCTCGGCATTTTCTGCTATCTGAAGCTGGTCTATACACTCCTGAATGTCCCCATCCATAAATACCGGCAGATTGTACATCGTGTAGTTGATTCGGTGATCCGTCATACGGGACTGGGGATAGTTGTAAGTGCGGATTTTTGCGCTGCGGTCGCCGGTCGAAACCATAGTCTTGCGCTTCGCTGCAATGGCATCCATATATTTCGAGTACTCGAGGTTGTACAGACGCGTACGAAGCTCAGCGAGGGCCTTTTCGTAGTTCTTGATCTGAGACTTCTCGTCCTGGCACTGTACCACGATGCCCGAGGGGATGTGGGTCAGACGTATGGCCGAATAAGTGGTGTTCACGCACTGGCCTCCGGGACCGGAAGCACAGAAGGTATCCTTGCGGACATCATTTATATTGAGTTCAACGTCAAATTCGTCAGCCTCGGGAAAAACGGCTACGGAAGCGGCGGAGGTATGCACCCTGCCCTGAGTTTCCGTCTGGGGCACCCTCTGGACACGATGAACACCGGATTCGTATTTCAACGTGCCGTAAACGTGGTCACCAGTCACCTTGCAGACAACAATCTTGAAACCTCCTGCCGCGCCTTCGCTCTGGTCGGTCACCTCGACCTTCCAGCCCTTGCGTTCGAAGTACTTCATATACATACGGAAAAGATCGCCCGCAAATATTGCAGCCTCGTCTCCGCCTGCACCGCCGCGTATCTCGAGTATGGCATTCTTCGCATCCTCGGGGTCGGCAGGTATAAGCAGCAGTTTTATATTCTGCTCCATTTCCGGCAGTTTGGGCTCAATCTCGGAGATTTCCTCCTTGGCCATCTCGCGCAAATCTTCATCCTTCTCGTTGGCTACGATATCCTTAGCCATTTCGAGTTCATCGAGCATCTTCTTGTATTCGTTCCCGGCGGCAAGAATTGGTTCCAGCTCTTTGTATTCCTTGTTCAATTGAACATATTTCTTCATATCCGACATCACAGAAGGGTCGGAAAGCTGATCCTGCAGGGATTGGAATTTTCCCTGGAGAGCCATAATCTTGTCAACAAGTGAGTTTTCTGCCATAAAAATTTCAAAGGTTCTTTATATAACACCGACGGCGCATGAAAGGCTCTCTGGGGTAGCTCTCCCACACATTCACGGCGTTGTTGGTTTCTATCTGGGGGTTGGTGATGGAGGTGCGTATGTCCATTTCTTGCCACTTGCGGGAAATGTTACAGTGGATGAGCGAGGACACGCCCTTGTTCCGCCATTTCGGCGCCGTCCCTATTATCATAAGGTCGGCAATGTCATTGCGGCAGTTCAAGGCCTTGAGAAGATGGTACCATCCGAAGGGGAAAAGGCTCCCGCGGGCTTTCTGCATCGCCTTGCTCATTGAGGGGAAATTTATGGCAAAGGCAGCCACCTCGCCCGTCTCTTCCGCCACTATGCAACAGTACCTGTTTTTGAGCATGGAAATGACCTCCTTGGCTTCCTGAGCCATTTCGGCCTCTGTAAAAGGGATGAAATTATAAACGTTTTCCGCAAAAATGTCGCTGAAAAGGCGCAGGAAGGATATTACCTTTGCCGGATCCTTTGCCATTGTTTCTACATTCTCATAGTGCAGCTTGTGCCTCTCCATAAGACGACCTGCAATGAGCTGTATTCGCTCCGGCACCTCCCAACCCAGTATTTTGTACTGAACCCAGTCACATTCCTTTACAAAACCGAGCTTCTCGAGAAAATCGGCATAATAGGGATAGTTGTAGATGGTATTGAACTGGGGAGTGTTATCATATCCTTCCACCAGCAGTCCCTGCTTGCCCAGAGTATTGTAATACAAAGGACCATGAATTTGCTCCATCCCCTGCTCCCTTGCCCAGGCCTCTGCCGTTTCAATCAGAGCCTTAGCCACGGCGAAGTCCTCGACAATGTCGAACCAACCGAAGCGGCAGCATTTTTTGCCGTAACGCTCGTTGTAGCGGGGATTGATGAAGGCGCTGATACGTCCGACAACCTTGCCCGCATCATCCAGGGCCAGCCACAACCGGTTCGTACAATAAGAGAGAGCCGCATCTTCAGTAAGAGACTTGATCTGGTCACTGTGAAAGGCCGGCACATATTGGGGACAAGCCCGGTAAAGTTCGTCAGGAAAAGCGACAAACTTCTTCAAATCCTTCTTGCTTGTGACTACCTTGATCTGCATTTCAACACAGTTTACGTACACTTTGCGGGAACAACAGGTTCTCGCCTTTGCAGGTACGACGGGCACCTGCCGCGCAAACCGTGCAAAATTAAGAATTTCCACTCAAATAGGCAAGAGCCCCGAGGGATTGCGTTGCACCCGGGGAAGCCGCAAGAGCCACGAGGGATTACGTTGCTCGGGGAAATAGACAAGAGCCCAAGAGATTGCCCGCACTGCCAAGGTCCTCTACCTTGACTGCGAGCTCTCTGACAAGCAATTCTAGCTGCGCT
>JAEDMF010000114.1 GCA_016303175.1 Bacteroidales bacterium | reverse complement strand
ATGCCGTAGGCACCGGCTTTGTCGAGGGGCCGGTATGTGTCAATGTAATAATCAATCTGGGCATCGGTCAGAGGCTCGAACACGACAAAAGCGGTGTCACTCAAGGTCCGGAGGCCAACACAGGTACGCACGCAGATGGCGGAGATTACCTTGTGCTCCCGCCCGCTGAGCAGATGCAGCATCCGCCGCGCCTGGTCAGGGGTGCCTGGTTTGCCCATTATCTGTCCTTCGCAGATTACGACGGTGTCGGCAGTAATAAGGGCCTCGTCCTCGGCAAGTTCCCGATGGAAGCCCAGGGATTTGCCTTCTGCAAACAGCGAGGGCACATCTTCCGGGGCGACCCCTTCGGGAATGATCTCTTCAAAGGAGGTGTCGGTGTCAACGGTAAAGTTCAGACCCATCTGCTCCATCAGTTCCTTACGTCTGGGCGACCCCGAGGCTAGTATTAGTTTGTAATGCCCCAACCCTTCAGCATTGCATGCAGGCAAGCTTTCAGCTGTGCGCCCGGGCTGGTCCGCAGCACTTGACGGCAGCCCTTCAGCGGCTTTTTCAGAAAAGTTTGCCATCGCTGCCTACTTGTAAACCTCTTTGTACAACTTCACGTCCAGATGCCACTTGCCGTGAGACTTCATTACCTCCTCGATAGCCTTGCGAACGCACCAGTGGCCGCCGGGATAGGCGCTCACAATGTCAGCAACCTCCTTAACTTCGTCAGCCGCGTCGCTGGGACAAACAGCAATGCCGCAGGCCTCCATTACCGGAATGTCCGGCAAATCATCGCCGAAATACATCACTTGACTTGCCTCCAGGGCGTTTTTCTCGCAGAAGTCCCTGAATTGCTCAATCTTTTCCCGGCAGAGCAGGTACACATTCTCCTCCGGCACACCGCAGTGCACCATTCTTTGGGTTATGGTCTCGGATTGACCTCCTGTGATGATGCCCAGCGTATAGCCAGCCATGGACGCCATCCTCAGGGCAAAACTGTCTTTTGCATCGAAACAACGCAGCAAATCTCCATTCACGGCATAGATACCGCCGTCAGTAAGCACTCCGTCTACATCGAAGGCGAAGGCTTTGATATTCGAAAAATCCATTATGAGCGGGGACCTTTAGGGAGATTGTTGGGATTGATTGTGAGGGCCCCGTCAATACCTATGGTGCCGAACTTGGCCTCGTACTTGTCGATGTTGTCCTTCAGGGCCAGCAGCAGTCTCTTTGCATGTTCTGGAGTCATAATGATGCGTGAGATTACCTCAGGCTGCGGAATGGCCGGCAGCATAGCTGCAAAATCCAGGATAACTTCGCTGTTGGAGTGTGTTATAAGCGCCAAATTGGAGTACTTGCCGGTAGCAATCTCAGGCCTTATGTTGATGGACATTTCTTTCTTTTCTTCCATAGTTTGTAAATTTTTGACCAAGTTAGCCACAAAGTTGTGGTATTCAAAATATTTGGAGTAAATTTGCGTGCTTTTCTGCGCGGCGCGTGTAATGTACCTAAAAAAGTGTGTGCAGGATTTTAATAAAAGATGAACAAAATGGGCCATAATTTCAACCTGACATCTGCTCTCAAACCCCTGGGGACCTTCAAGTTCTGGCAGGAGTTGTTCATACTGACCGTAGGCACTCTGCTTACGGCCGCTGCCGTGTATTACTTCATAGTGCCCAGCAAACTTGTGCTCGGAAGCTTCTCCGGCTTCTGCATTATGCTTGCCGCTCTGCTGGAAACTTATGGCATATATATTAAGGTGTCCACGGTGGTGCTTATAGGCAATATCTTTCTGGTCCTTATCGCAATGGGTGTGCTTGGCAAGGAGTTCGGCATCAAGACCATCTTTGTGTCTGTCCTTCAGGGCCCTATGATGGATATGATGGATCGCCTTCTTCCGTACACGAGTTTCTATACTGAGGTGGGACAGACTTCCGTGATGAACGACCCTTGGCTGGACCTTGTATGCTTCGTCCTTATGCTCAGCATTGCCCAGGCCGTGCTTTTCCGTATAAATTCTTCCACTGGAGGTCTTGACATCATAGCAATGATTATATGCAAGTTCCGCACGGTGGATATAGGTACGGCTTTGACCGTGTGCGGCGCCGTGGTATGTTTGACCGGTTTTCTCATTCATCCCATGCGTATGGTCATCATAGGTCTCATCGGCACTTGGCTCAATGGCGTGGCTATAGACTACTTCATAGCGAGCATAAATCGGCGAAAGAGGGTCTGTGTCATCAGTGACAGGTCGGATGAAATCCGGAACTTCATTATCCACAACATCGGCAGAGGGTGCAGCCTCTATGATGTCAGGGGAGGTTACAGTGATGTCCACAGGGTGGAAGTGCAGGCCCTGCTTACGCAGAATGAGTTCGGCAAGCTTATGAAGTTCATAAGGGACAACGAGATGCAGGTTTTTGTGACGGCCGGCAATGTCAGCGAAATCTACGGCAATTGGCTCAATAAGCGTCGGCTGCCCGTAGTGCATCTCAGGCGGACTGCAAAGCGTGAAGGGGAGAGCGGTGCGAGTGAGTCCGGGGCAGACAACGGAAAGCAGTGAGCGCTGAACATGCGAAACTTGAGCATTGAATAACGAAAATTAGTGTTGAATAAAGGAATAAAAGATATGGAATTGGAAGCAAAATATAATCCCTCGACAGTAGAGGACAAGTGGTATGCTTATTGGCTCAGGAATAAATTTTTCCACAGTACTCCTGACGACAGGCCCGCCTACACCATAGTGATACCCCCGCCCAACGTTACGGGCATACTCCATATGGGGCACGTGCTCAACAACACTATCCAGGATGTGCTGGTGCGTCACGCCCGAATGACCGGCAAGAATGCCTGCTGGGTGCCCGGCACTGACCATGCCTCCATTGCGACCGAGGCCAAGGTAGTCAACAAACTCGCCGGTATGGGCATAAAGAAGCGTGACCTCACCCGCGAGGAGTTCCTCAAATATGCGTGGGAATGGAAAGAGGAGCACGGCGGCATCATACTTGAGCAGCTCAAGAAATTAGGCTCCTCCTGCGATTGGGACCGCACGGCCTTCACGATGGACGAGAAACGCAGCGAGTCCGTGATGAAGGTATTTGTTGATCTCTATGAGAAGGGATTGATATACAGAGGATTGCGTATGGTGAACTGGGACCCCAAGGCCCAGACCGTGCTCAGTACCGAGGAGGTGATATACCGCGATGAGAAGAGCAAGCTCTATTATCTGCGTTACTACGTGGCTGATGCCGACACCAATCCGGTAAGGCCTACGGGACAGGAAGGAGAGGTACTCCATAAGGATGAAAACGGCAGGTACTACGCAGTTGTGGCTACCACCCGTCCCGAGACCATTATGGGCGATACGGCCATGTGCATTAATCCCAAGGATCCCAAGAACCGCTGGCTTAGCGGTCACAAGGTCATTGTTCCCCTTGTCGGCAGAGTAATACCCGTCATCGAGGACCGCTATGTGGACATTGAGTTCGGAACCGGCTGTCTCAAGGTGACCCCTGCCCACGATGTGAACGACTACAATCTGGGCAAGACACACAATCTCGAGATTATTGATATCTTCAACCCTGACGGCACCCTTTCCGAAGCAGCTGGCCTGTATGTGGGCCAGGATCGTATGGACGTCCGCAGGCAGATTGCCCTGGACCTTGAGGCTGCGTCTCTTATGGAGAAAGTGGAGGACTATGAAAACAAGGTGGGCTATTCTGAGCGCAACAGGGACACCGCTGTGGAGCCGCGTCTTTGCAGGCAGTGGTTCCTCAAAATGAAGCATTTCGCCGACATTGCCCTTCCTCCCGTGCTTGAAGGGAAGATAGTTTTCCATCCCGCGAAGTATGTCACCACTTACCGTAACTGGCTTGAGAATATTCAGGACTGGTGCATCAGCCGTCAGCTCTGGTGGGGACACCGCATACCAGCTTATTTCCTGCCTGTTGCAGAGGGCGAGGAGGAGCAGTTTGTCGTCGCCCTTACTCCGGAGGAAGCCCTGGAGAAGGCCCGCAAGATACCCGGTTATGAGAATATAACTCTCGAAAATCTCGCTCGCGATGAGGATGCCCTGGATACCTGGTTCTCCAGCTGGCTGTGGCCCATCAGCCTTTTCGACGGCATCAACAATCCCGGCAACAATGAGATAAAGTACTATTATCCCACAAACGACCTCGTGACCGGCCCGGACATCATCTTCTTCTGGGTGGCCCGAATGATAATGGCGGGCGAGGAATACCTCGGCGACGTGCCCTTCAGCAACGTTTACTTTACCGGTATCGTGCGTGACAAGATAGGTCGCAAGATGAGCAAGCAGCTCGGCAACAGCCCCGACCCGCTTGAACTGATCGCCAAGTATGGAGCCGATGCCGTGCGTCTGGGCATGCTTCTGTGCTCGTCGGCCGGCAATGACATACTCTACGATGACTCCCAAGTGGAGCAGGGACGTAATTTCTGCGGCAAGATGTGGAATGCCTTCCGTCTCGTACAGGGCTGGAAGGTGGATCCTGACGCAGCGCAGAGCGAGGCTTCGGCAACGGCAGTCCGCTGGTTCGGCGATCTGCTCGCAAAGACCGTGGCTCAGGTGGAGGACAATTTCAGCAAGTTCCGCATCAGTGACGCCCTGATGGCTATCTATAAGCTCTTCTGGGATGAGTTCTGCGCCTGGTATCTTGAAATCATTAAGCCTGCCTACGGCGCCGGTATGGACAGGGCCACTTACGAGGCTACCTTGACTTTCTTCGATGCCCTGCTCAAACTGATACATCCCTTTATGCCCTTCATTACCGAGGAACTTTGGCAGAATCTGGACCAGAGAAGAGAAGGGGAGACGATAATGCTTCAGCCTTATCCGGCCCCCAAGGACTTTTCCGAGTCCCTGCTTAAGGACTTCGCTCTTGCGCAGGAGGCAGTTGCAGGCATACGAAACATACGCCAGAGCAAGGGCCTGAGCCCCCGCGAGAGCCTTCGTGTCCGCCTTGAGAAGTTCCCCTCTTCGATGGAATGCATACTCGTGCGTCTGGCAAATGTGGAGATAGCCGCAGAGGACCTTCAGGGTTCTTCCGCCAGCTTTATGGTTGGTACATCTAAAATCAGTGTGGACCTCAGCGGTAAGATTGACCTTGCGCAGGAGAAGGCCAAGCTGCTTGCCGACCTGGAATATCAGAAGAAGTTCCTTTCCGGCGTAAACGCGAAACTCGGCAATGAGAACTTTGTGGCCCACGCTCCGGAGAAAGTGGTGGCAATGGAGCGCAAGAAGCAGAGTGATGCTCTCGAGCGCATTGCAGCCATCGAGCAGGCCCTCAAGGCGCTGGAATAACTTTCAAGGCGCTGGAATAACCCCGAAAGGACGTTAGAATATTATGACAACATTGACGCTTATGCC
>JAEDMF010000113.1 GCA_016303175.1 Bacteroidales bacterium | reverse complement strand
TGTTTCGGGCAGGGGCCTGCACTCGAACTCCGCATCCATCATTGTGATATGGGTAGAGTCCGTGACCTTGGCCTCCAAGATGTTGCTCGTGCATTTCTTGTGCATTACCTGAATGTCCGACGGCTTGATGAACATACCCACTTCGGCTCCAACTTCGAAGGCATTGTAGTCCTGGATGAGCAGTTCGTATCCCCCTTCGGTCTGCACGAAGATATCGTAGAAGACACCCTTGAAGGTGCAGGAGCTAACCTTGCCGGTGAACTGGGCACCATTGGTGTGCCCCATAATGTAGATGTCTTCCGGACGAAGCACCACATCCACTGCCTCGTTTTTCCCGAAGCCTTCGTCCACACATTCAAAGTCCCTGCCGATGAAACTTACCTTGCGGTCTTCCTTCATCACTCCGTCCAGGATGTTGCTCTCGCCGATGAAGTCTGCCACAAACTCATTTACGGGCTCATTGTATATGTCTGTGGGAGTGCCTATCTGCTGGATTTTGCCTTCGTTCATCACCACTATGGTGTCTGACATTGTAAGAGCCTCTTCCTGGTCGTGGGTCACGAAAATGAAGGTGATGCCCAGTTTCTGGTGCATCTCTTTCAGCTCCATCTGCATATCCTTGCGCATTTTTGCGTCCAGTGCAGAAAGAGGCTCGTCAAGAAGCAGCACCTTGGGGTAGTTCGCAAGCGCTCTCGCGATGGCCACCCTCTGCTGCTGCCCTCCTGAAAGGGAGTCGATGTCGCGGTCCTCATAGTCGCTCATACTTACCATTTTGAGCATCTTGCGTACGCGTTTGTCAATCTCCTTTTCATTTATCTTATTGAGTTTCAAGCCGAAAGCCACATTATCGTACACGTCCAGGTGTGGGAAAAGGGCGTATTTCTGAAATACTGTGTTGAGCTGTCTGAGGTGGGGCGGCGTTGTCGAAATGTCCTTGCCGTCCATTATTATGCTTCCTTCGTCGGGGGACAGGAAGCCGCCTATCAGGCGCAGCAGGGTTGTCTTGCCGCAGCCCGAGGGACCCAGCAGGGTGATGAATTCACCTTTGCGGATGTAGAAGCTCACGTCGTCCAGCACCACTTTGTCCCCAAAGCGCTTGCTCACGTGGCTGATTTCGATAATGTGGTTATCTGCCATTATTTTTTAAGATGGAAGGTATGATTGTAGATTATTCCGAGAGTTGCACTCATCGAATTTGCTGCAAATCCCTGTACACGGGTGTTTGCGCCGGCCACGGTAGCCATCACGCGCAAATCCTTGTTGCCGGGAATGGGGAATACATTGGCTGTGATGCCTCCCCAGAGACGGTCATAGGGTACCGCTCCATAGAAATCCATTTCGTGTGCGGAAGCAATCTTCTCCCAGCCTATCTTGCCCTCGAGGCTTACGAAATCATTGATTTCCCAGCTTGCCAGCATATCCACCTGATGTGTCTGGCTGCAGAAAGCGGAGCCGTCGTCGCTGCGGCTAGCCCACTCTACACCTACGCTGGCGCAGTCCAGGAAATTGCCCATAACGCCCAAAGCGAGGATGTGCAGGCCTTTGGACGCTCCGCTGCCCCAATTGTTGCTTTGGATGAAGTTGTAGGAGTTGCTGGTATAGATGGGGCCGTATTCACCCGTGTATTTGAGGGAGTAGGTGCCTATGCCGTTCACCCAGGGATATTGTGTCTGAGTATTAGAGCAGCTCATATATGTGAAGGGTGAGGATTGTACCTGAAAGGTGAAGTTTGAGGACTCATCGGGAGTTGTGTAACCAACCTGAGCTCCCCATTGGTAGCTGGCATTGTTGAGCCAGAAGCTGGATGCGGTGGCGAAATCAACGTCCCAGTCCCAAGCCTCGTAGTCGAAGCCGCCCAGGGCAAGACAATCCTTGCCGATACGGAAGTTGAAACCCTGCATCGTGAAATCTATATAGAAGATGTCAGTCCAGTCGGTGCAATCCGTGAGCAGAGTGTTCCGATACAGGTCTGGAGTGCTGTAGAAGGGGATTTGTTCTCCTCCGGTGTTGGCCCAGTGGGCTGCCCACACAAGGTTGAAATATTCCGCGAAACTGCTTTCCAACTTTGTGTAAATCACAGAGTTGCCGGAATTGTAACTGGGTTTTGCTCCGGTGCCGAGGGGAAATTCACCCACAGCGTCGATGCGGCCTATCACGTCGAGGTCGATGGTGAAGCCGCTGCCTTGCTCATCTTGGGCAAAGACGCTCACGCAGCATAGTGCTGCAATGCAGCTGAGAATTGTTTTTTTCATAGTGTTTTGAAGTTAATTGTTTGGGTTATTGGAGCTGAAAGCTTTTACGATTTTACTAACGAGGGGATGCCTCACTATATCTTCTTCATTGAAGCGTATGTCCGCGACTCCATCCACGCCCCGGAGAATGTCCAGACTCTTGAGCAGACCGCTATCTTCCTTGTGCGGCAGGTCCACCTGTGAGGCGTCTCCCGTCACTATGAATTTGCTGCCTGCTCCCATACGTGTCAGGAACATCTTGAGCTGGCCGAGATTTGTGTTCTGGGCCTCGTCTAATATTGCCACCGCACTGTTGAGGGTGCGTCCTCTCATATAGGCGAGCGGGGCTATTTGAATTATACCTTCCGATAGGAAGTCCTGTAGTTTTTTAGGGGGAATCATATCCTGCAGAGCGTCGTAGAGGGGTTGCAGGTAGGGATCGAGCTTGTCCTTGAGGTCGCCGGGAAGAAAGCCCAGACGCTCGCCGGCCTCCACAGCGGGCCGAGTGAGTATGATGCGACGTATCTCTCTGTTTTTCAGAGCCTTGACTGCAAGTGCAATAGCGATGTAGGTTTTGCCTGTGCCGGCAGGTCCGCTGGCGAAAATCAAATCGTTGTCCTCGTAGGCCTCCACCATTCTTCTCTGGCCCTTGCCTCGAGGAGTGATGCCCTTGCCTTCCGTCGTATAAACTATAACGTCGGAATTCTGTATTTCCTTTGTTTTTTGATTGTTGCTCAGGTCTTCGAGAGCTTCGCAAAACCTTTCGATGTCGTCCTTGTTACCATCCAATTTGATTTCATTGCCTCTCGCCGTTACCTTCAGTTCGGGGAATCCGGTGCATAGCGCCTGAATATTACAATTGTGAGGCCCGTAAATCTCGAGGGCTTTGTCACTTTGGATTGTAACAGTTCTTTTCATCTCACTTGTCAGGATTGTCGCTTTGAAGCCATTCCTTGTAGTAGTCCGGAATGAAGGCTCCTATCTGAGTTTTGTATTTGTCTATGTTGCTGCTTGCCAGCCAGGTGGTGTAACCTCCCGTCAGGCCTGCGGCGTAGAGTCCGCGTATTTCTTTTTCAATGTTTTCAGCATTGTAGTCTATGCCGTTCCGGTCCACGTGCCTCATAACGTGGTAGGCCTGCACCCACGTGCGCACTATGGCCGGAGTAGGGGTCTCCCGCTGTCGGTCCTGCACCCTTTCTCCCCAAGCTTTCATAATCTGGTAGGGATTGTTCCAGGGTTTGCGTATGCCGTAGTAGCCGTCAGAGAAGTGGTCGGGGTAAGGCATACCGCAGATGAAGTCCGCCACGTTGCTGATGGCGGGCCAATATTGGCCGTAAGCTGTTGTGTAACCGGGATTTGCAACCTCCCCGAACACGTCGATGGAGATGTATGCGTGCCTTTTGTGCAATTCGTCTGCCGCGTATGTGACAAAGCGCTGGATAGCCTGTACCTTGCTTTCGTTGTACAGATTGCGCATTTCTATGCCGCTTTCTATCTTCATCATTCTGTCGGGAAAGCGCACATAGTCATAGTTCACTTCGTTGAAGCCTATCCTTTCCACGGCTTCGCAGCCCAAAGCCACGTTGTATTCCCATACCAGGCGGCTATAGGCGCTGGGCCAGTTGGATTTGTTATGCAGGAGCATTTCGCCGGTGGCTTTGTTCCACAGAGCGCATTCGGGGTGGTCCTTGGTGAGGTAGTAGTCCTTGAAGGTCACTATCCTCGCGACGGCCCAATACCCTCTTTCGTGTATTTTTCGCACGGCTTCGCGGTAGAGCTCGATGTTGTCCTTCGCACGGCTATAGGCTGTGGGTGAGTATTTCTTCATTGCCTCCGCCTTGAAACCGGGAAAACCGTCCTCCTTGATGTCTATGACGAAGGTGTTGATGTTGCTTGCGTCGGCAATGGCAAGGTAGGCGTCAATGTTGGACAATACAGAAGTGGAAGCAGTCAGATAAAGGCTGTAGCAAACCTCCGGGCGAGGATTGTCCTTGAAGTTCTCACGCTCGCGCGGAAAATAGTCGCAACCGAGGGGACTGCCGCCTCCGAATGTGTTTTTGGCCGCTCTGTGCAGAGGGTCATAAACTTCTGCCATATATCGCCTGCTTGCCTCCTCCTTGTCGTAGGTGAGGTATTTGCTGCTGATATGGCCTACTGTGCCGTTTGCGGTACGTACTTTGTAATATTTGACGTGGCTTGTGTCGCTGATGAAGCAGAAAGCAGGACGGAGCACGAGCAGGGCTTCTCCCTTTTCGGCAAGGCCTGCAATCTCAAGGCCGTCGCATTCCTTCATTATGGAACACGCCTGCCTTGCATAAATTTCCTTAAGTATGCTCTTGGACTGTGCACAGATGCATAGAGATCCCAAGATTAGGGAAAATATGGTTGCTATTATCCTCCTGTTCATTCTCCATAAAAGGCGAATAAAGAATTACTTAAAATTTCCTTACCTTTGCATCTGCAAAATCAGGGCACAAAGATATGAAAAAAAGAATAAGAATAGTATTAATAATATTGACTTTTTTGAGTTTGACTTCCTGCGATTTCGTACGCACGATTGCAGGAAGGCCCACGTCGGGGGAACTTGCAGAAAAGTCCGAACTTATAGAACAACGCCGCATGAGGCAGGCTGATTCTTTGCAAAAGCTTGAATCAGAGAGAATTATACGGGAAAACTTCCTGCGTGATTCCCTTGCCGCCGCCGCTGTCCTGAAGCCGCTGGGCATAGATTTTTCTTATTCGTTTTCATTCGGTGAGCCTGTGGATGGCAAGCTTTGTCGTTACAATGCCGTGGTGGGCGTGTACCGCACCAAAGGCGCGGCCGACAGAGCTCTTTCCCATTTGCGTTCCAAGGGATGCAAACCTGGACGCATCTTTTTTTCCGGGGGCGAGATGGCGGTGCTGCTTTGCAGTTCTGATTCTCTTTCCGAGGTCGTGACTACGCTGATGAAGGCCCGCGCCGCCGGTGGAATATGCCCCAAGGACACGTGGATATACATAACACCGTTAGATTGAAAATATGACAAACCTGCTCATAACCCTGATGCTTGCTTTGGGCGCCAGCTATAATTATTGGGAAGAAAGTGAAGTGGTGGGGCGGCTGAAGGCTCACGTGGGAGAAATAACCCTTGCTCAGAACGAGGGACGCTCTCCTGGCAGCGAGGGCGAGAAGGCGGCTGCCGAATATCTCTACAATGCCCTGCTTGCCAAGGGTGT
>JAEDMF010000112.1 GCA_016303175.1 Bacteroidales bacterium | reverse complement strand
TGTAGATATGAATATCCACGAAGCGTCTTGCAGTGCTCACAGCATTTTTGAGCCATTTCTCATCCCCGGTCATCTTGTAGGCCCACATTGCCTGTACCCAGGAAAGCACGGGCACGGAATAGCCCTTGGTCTGGCGGAGTTGGCCGTAAGGCAGGGCAATCTGCTCCAGATAGGGATTCAGTTTGCCTGTAAGACAGTCCAAACCAGCATAATAAGAAGTATTGAACTGAGAATCAAAGGGATTGAGTTCCAAAGACTTGGCTGTTTTGTTATAGCCCGACTCGACTATATCGGAAGACCAGCGGTAGCCGCTTCTGGACAGAGTGTATTCAATGGTAGGCAGGGCCCGCGTAATGTAGAAATCCTCGTCGTCCGACACTATGGCAGCGGACACTATGGCAAGAGGCGCGGAGTGTACGACAGTTGGGGCACGGCCGGGGTCGCCCTCAATATCGTAAAAACCCTTCATCGCCTCATCCCAACCGCCATATTCAGCGTTTTTCATCAATTCAATTATATTGAAATAGGAGTCGGTGAGCGAAACTGAATCCTGCACTCTGTAGTCCCTTACCTTGAACACATTGTCAGAGACATATTCCAGAGCCGTATTCCATCCTCCGGACAGAGCGCCAGCCTCGAACTTACGGCTTATCACCTGTCCTTTGGAGAGTCTGGAATCCGGCATTCCCATCACGGGTGCAAAAGCCACTGGCTGGACCGTTCCGGCAGCATTGTGCAGCGAAAAACCGGCAGGAGAATAGTCCACGCCGCCCCAATCCCTGCCATAGAGTGAAATGTCGGCACATACGAAGGCAGACACGTCCGCCCCTGTGGAAGAAGAGGCTTCCACAATGGCAACAGGCTGCTGCATCATCGAAGAGAGCATCATCACAGGCTGGTCAGAAATGCGTCTGAACTGGAACAGTGGAGCCATCAGCACATTGGCCACAGCATCCCCGGGTACGGGTTGGAAAGCAGTCAGAGCCATACTGTACATAGCATCCGAAGCCGCCTTGCAGGAGAGTTCCACCTCAAGATGACAACCCTTTTCGGGCAAAGTCCAAGTGCCGGCCATACGGCTTCCGTTCTTTGTGATATATTGCACAACTATGCTCCTGTCACCCACCACATTAGCCTGCACCGGAATGGCCTCGCTCAGGCTGCCTGCCTTGTAGGGGTTGAGCACATCGTCCTCCGACCGCACCTGAATGGTCTTGCCCCCGAAAACAAAGTGCCGGGCAACCTCCCCTTTCTTCCACGCGGGAAAGAAACGTTCATTGTCGAGCGGGCTGTCATCGGAAGTGATGAGATATACTTTGAAATCCTCCAGATTGGAATTATACCTGCGCCATATACCGCCTGCGTTCAACTCCGCCCGGCAGGAAAGATAGCGTCCGCCGTTCAGAACGAAGGAGAGTCTCATATTCCCGTTCTCTACACTGGCGGCAACAGGGGCGTCGTAAGACAATTCCACAGGCTGCGATACATTATCCTCCGCAGCGGCCTCGGTCTTGATGAAAGAAGGATTACGTCTGAGTTTGCCAAGAAGCTTCCTGTCAACAGCCTCGGGATTCATTTCCTTGTCCTGCACCAGCAGTATGGCGTCACAACGGGCATTTTTCTTCTTTTCGTCGTGAAGACGCAGCAGGGCCTCACCCTTTGCGAGATGAATCTCACCGACCTTCTCCCAATGCAGTCCCGGTTTGCCGTGAGTGCCGGCCAATTCCATCGGAACTTCATTCACACTGAGCCGGAACACCCTCGTGGCGGGAAACTGTGCAAAATCCATTGAGCGAACCCACACGGCATAATCCCCGTCTTCCAAAATGCGGACTGTAGTCACTGCATCGTATTCATCTTCCAGGGAGCCGCTTCCCGACAGGCGCAACAGCGCGCTCCCCATAGCCTCGGAATTCTTCTCGGCAAACCACTTGCCCTTGAACTGGAAAGCCTCAGCCTCAATCAGATATTTGTCATTGTCTGCTTCTGCAACGACAGCCGTCAGTAAGGCGGCGGCCGCAAGCAACAGGCGTCTTATACTATTTGTCATATTCCAACACTTTGACATCTTTTACCCGTACTGTCCTTTCGGCCTTGCCTTCCACCTTGACGCCGAGCTGGACAGCAGCACCTGAAGTATTCAGCAGAATTACATATAGTTTATCAGAATCCTCTGCTGTCAGATAGTCAATTTCAGGGGTAGAAAGACTTACAAGACCCTTTTTCAGAATCAAGTTCACTTTCTTGCCGTTGATGGTGCCGGGCGCAAAACCATAGCAGCGGTGGGGGCCAACCTTGGGGGTCATAAAGCCTGCAGGAAAGTCAATCCTGCCATCCGACATACAGCTGGCTTCCGCCACAAGATAATCCATTATCCAGCCTATCTGCCACCAGGCGTGATGGGGAAAGGCTCCGGGACCATTGTCCATTGCGTCCCAATAATATGAAGCCACTCCGGTATTCCAGTCCACAAAGGCGTCCCTCGCCTTGACAGCAGCCCTTGCAAGCTGAAGGAAATAACTGTCGGATGTCAGAGCAGCCAGCCTTACGAACAGACCGGCGTGAGAAGCAAGCAGGATGGGGCCATGATGATTGGCTGAGCCGAATACTCCGCCGTGTTCAAAGCCGAGTCCAACCTGGCTGATTTCCCAATCGGCACGCTCCCGTCCCTTGACGTTCTTGAGCTCACACGTTGGCTCCGGATAGGTATAAATGGAGGTGGTATAAAGCCTTGCAGCCCTTATAGCAGCTTCTTTCCAATACGGATTACCATCGGCCTCATACATTTCAAGCAGAGCCTCAACAGCCTGAACTGCCGCAAAATCCGGAGAAAAGCGCGTGTCTCCGCATACCCCTATGAAATGACCCTTTTCGACTGCATTGCGCACATACCAGAGCGCCCCTTTTGAGGCAGCGTCCAGATACTTCCCGTCCCCGAGTATCTTCCAGGCCACCAGCAGTCCATAAAAAGTAGGCCGCAAATCTTTCAAATCAGTAAACAGGGGCTTCCCGCTCTCATTGTCATAGGCAACCTCCCAACTGCCGTCCGGCTTCATCCACCCGAGCAGGCAGTCGGCCGCAAACCTGAGCCTGTCCTTCAGGTCTTCACGGTCATCCTCAAACAGCATTATGTTGCCCAAATCCATAAGCATATAATAGGTCGTGGCAACAGGCTCGGTATAAGGCCCCCACTCTTCGGTAAAACTGCCGCTCTTCCAGAGGAAATACTGCCCGGCGGACGAACCTTTGAAGAAACCCTCCTCAAGACATTGCTGGGCAAGCCTGAAATTCAAGGCATAGGGCAGACGTCTGTGCAGAAGAAGGGTGTCGGCACTCAATCGTGCCAGCATCCACATTGCACCGTAGTCGGAATTCTTCATCGCATCCTTCTGCGCGCCATATACGCCTCCCAGATAATCCTGGGCTGCTATGGTCATACCGCCGTACTCACAACTACGCCAGCGGGATGTCTTGTCGGAGACCAGATAATCGTGCATACGGAAAATCCTGTCTGTAAGAGAGCAGCGAGTCTTCTTCAAAGCCGTACCCTTCTCCAACTTGTAAATATCCTGAGCCGAATGCTTCAGGACACTGAACCAGCCATCCTCCACCAGAGTATAACGGAAAGAAAAGCTGATGCTCCCGCCCTGCTCCAGATATGAACCGTCCTCTCCAAGGACAGGATGGCACAGCGTGGGGGTGAACTCCCCTTCCCTGTTCATGAGCGAAAGGCCCAGACACCATTTTGCGTGCGTCTTGCAGTCCTTAAGCCAGGGATGCCTCGCCGTTCCGGGCTCGGCTATGACTGCCTGCGTGACACCGTTTGAGCCGTTGATATAGGCCATGGGAGCAGTAGCCGTTCTCTCCCTGAACACCATAGGAACCTCGGGAATGCCCTGCCCGTAACCTGCAGCCCTGATGAAATCCGGGTTGAAAGAGCGGCCCTGGCAAATTCCGGGCACCGCCGCCCATTCGAAATCTTCTTTGTCCCATACGGCAAGCGAAGGACTCACTATGGAATACCAGCCCCCGCGTCCTGCCGTCAAGGATATGCGCACTACGATATCAGTTCCATATTCCGCATCAAAGGACCAATCCTCCCTCACGAGCATATTTTCGTCTTTATAGAAGAAACTGAGGCTTCCGTCCGGATTTTTCCGTACTGAGGAAGGCGTATAATAGAGACTCTGTCCGGCCTTGTTGAGGGATACGGAGGTCAGATTCTGCTGCCAGGAAGCCACCACATAGCGATATTTCGGGTCGGGGAACACAGTTCCGTCAGCGTCGGTCACAATCGCCGGAGTGCTGTCCGGCTTTTGAGGGCAGTACAAGATGCGGCGTTGACGACTTGCCGGGGTAAGCGTATGCTTGCCCACTCGGACGCCAGTCAGACGGCAGGAATCATCCCATTCGAGTGCAATCCCGGAATTGCCAAGCCTTACCCCGGCCAAAGATGGCAGGGACGGCAGACACAACAGGCACAACAGTGTCAACAAGAGAAGTTTCCTATTCATTTCCGCCCTCCTGACTGTTTCCTCCCTCCTGACTATTTTCGCCCTCCTCCGCAGCAGGTACAATCTTCACGTCAATCTGCGTAACGGAAGAAGAACCGCCAGTGTACCACCAGGATGATGACTCGAATACTGCCTTATATTCGCCGGGCTCCGAATACACATAGGTATAACTATCCATAACCGTACTGATATTTTTCAGAGCAACACCCTCGTCGGCCGGCACTCCGCCGAATTGGAAGGGGCCGGAAATAGCCCAGGCATCGCTTTCGGGCGCGGTCTTGCCGTCAATCAAAATTTGAGCTGTGGTTATAGTCCATTTGCCGGCCGGCACAGACACCCATCCGAAGGTCTTCATCTCGGCCTCAGTGTTTCTCTCCCCAAAAGGCGAAAGGGATTCCAGAAGCGAGGTGCGGACTATCCAGTTGTTCTGTCTCGTCCTTGTTTCATCTGTGTAGTCGGTGTAATGGAAGGCAAGATACAGCCTGTCCTGCTGCGTGAGCGAGATGCCAAGTTTCTCCTCTATTGCGGAGTTGAGTTCCAGCTCCCCGGAGGGCACCCTGTCTGCGCCTTCCGACCATACGAAACTGTCCGAAAGATCTATCCAAGTGGCATTTTGCACATTCTCCAGTTCATAAACTCCGTCAAAATCCACGGAGGCAAGAAGGCCGATATTGCGTTGGATGGTGCCGTACCTTACAAAGGTGGAGAAACTAAAGTACAACTTGGCGAAACGGTCATAAGTATTGCGGTACTGGTATTCGTGCCCGGGCTCTCCGGAATAAAATACTATGTTGTCAGGCTTGCCGGAAAATCTGAATACTACTTTATCTCCGACTGCATATTCTTCCTTATCCAGACTTACGGCGAGATAGGAAGACGGAGCCTTGTCCTTAGCACAGGATATCAGGAGAACAGGCAGAAGAACCGCCATCAATATGTAATTTTTCAATTTCATCTTTACCATCCTTTGTTTTGAGTCATCAGTTTGTTCACCGTCAGTTCCGTGGTGGGACTGGGGAAAAGTACATTGCGGTCTGTCACGTTC
>JAEDMF010000004.1 GCA_016303175.1 Bacteroidales bacterium | reverse complement strand
CCGCGTCAAGTTTGCGAGGAGAGCGTATCACATTGCCGGTAAAGACAATACCCGAGTTCCCTCCAGCAGAAGGCACAGCTCCGGGAATGTCGAATATACGGAAGCCCTGAGGCTTGTAATCCAAATTGAAGATGCAGGACACCACCCTGGCCTGCAAACCTCCCCTCCGACTGCGGTTTCTGACACTGATGAAACTCTCGCCGAAATCAGGAATCCAGGAATGGGTGATGCACTTGTCCGCAATCAGCTGGACATCGATGTCCCCGTCTATAACAAAATCGTAGGCAGTGGTATCGAAATATACTTCATTAAAAACATAGAAACCCTGACGCGCGATATGAATGCCTACGCTTTCAGAAAACGAGCCCTTCTTGCCCTCACCGACACACCAGGAAAGTATATGAAGATTATTGACTATATGACCGGCGCCCTCGGTGTAAAGCCCAGTCCCGGTCCCGTATATGAAAGTGTCGGAAATCTTGCAGTCTCCGCACCTCGCACCTATGTATATACCGTAATTATCCTCGTTGGAAGACTCTCCCTGGATGCTGACCTGGGAAATCTTGGTATCTGCGCTGCCCGTGCCCCGGAAATGATTCGTACAACTGATCTCTATATGCCTGCCCTTGCAATAATACACCGAAAGCTCCCTGAGAGAAACGAGTTGCTTCAACCCGTTAACCCATATACCTCGCTTGGCCTTCCCTGCATAAAAATGGCCTCCCTCAACGTACGAGAACCTACGCAGGTCCCTTTCCGCCACGCTTATCGCGTTGAATTCACTGAACCCCACCATAATCAGGGCCTCCAGGGGAGCGTCGGTTGTCACAGTTGCGTTCTTATCGAACACAAGGTTGACATTCTTGTCATAATCGAACGGCGTGACTATAGGCTCCGTAAGTTTGTAAACGCCGGCAGGAAAATACAAAGTACCGCCATAATTCGCCCGCACAAGGACATTGAGTTCTCCACCTATGGGAGTCCCGTCATTCCTTATGCCGAAATCCGTGACTGCGGTAAAGGAAGGGACTGCCGCCGACGAGAATAAGGAAGAGAGCAAAAAAAGGGAAACAACAAGGGATTTCAGGCCCACTTTCCCAATCAGTAGTGTGGTATGGTGTGGTATCATTATTCACAAAGATAATTTTTCTCCTTATAAGTTCCAAATTTATTCATTTTTTTTTGTTACTATAAAATTAACTCTTATTTTTGCAAAAACAACAACACACCACACCACTCTAAAACAAGAACATTCAATCATATCATTTTGTAATCTTCAAACACAGTATGAAGCATACATTTCCATTAGCACTAGCCCTGCTCGCAGCCATAAGCTGCAGCCGGGAAATCGCGCCCGACTCAGGTTCTTCAAACAATACGGGAGGCGATAAAATCACCATCAGCCTGACAGCGACCAGAGCCGTCATTTCCTCCGATACAGGAAGCGACGCAAAGGCGGCCGTCGGAGAAACAGGCGCAGTATCCTGGGAAGCGGGCGACAAGCTCAAACTGATTACAAATGACGGGCGCGCCATCATTACCGATGCCCTTAAAGAAGGCGGCGAGAGCGCAACTTTCACTGCCAGCGTCAGCACCGGAGACATTCTGAAATGGGCTGTCTATCCTGCAACTGCAGAAGCAAGCATCGCAGAAGGCAAGTTGCAAGTGAAGATTCCCGCCGTCCAGGACGGAAGTTTCAAGAATGCCTCCATTTCGGCAGGAGAAATCTCCGAAGAGGGGGGGGCAAGCGTCTTACTGAAGAACATCTGCTGCCTGTTGCGCTTCACCGTTCCTAATGCAATCGACGCCACACGTAAAGTCTATTTCGGGGGTAACGGTCTTCCGATGAACGGCACAGTGGCACTCAGCAGCGCCAGTCTGCAGAACGAATATGTAAACGAAGAGGACGTCAGCAGCGACAAGGGCATACGTGTGGAGGTTAATGTGAACGGTACAGGCACGTATTACGCAGCCGTGCTTCCAAATGCCTTCAGCGGACTGACTATGCAGACCTACAACGCAGACGGAGCCGTATTGTCCGAGAACATCAGCTATGCCCTCATCCCGGCCAAGCGGTCCGTAATAAAAGAAATTGGCGAACTCAGAACCTCAAAGTTCAACACCAAGAGATTCGTTACCGAGAACGGCGGCGGGGCACATGGCGGTGCAACTTGGGAAGATGCATGGTCATTCACCGAACTTCAAAGCAAACTTCGTACCCAAGCATTGTCAAATGTCATCATCTTTGTTACCGGCGGTACAATCACACCTAACGCTAACATTTTCACCCTTGCAAGCGACACGACATTCAAATTGTTCGGCGGATATCCGGCCGACCTGAGCGGCGAAGACATAACGTCCAGGGACTTCCGTGCAAATGAGACTATATTCGTCGGAAACTATGCCGGACAAGATTCCAAAAGGCTGTTCAACTATCAGGGATCTACCTCCAACACCCTGATGGACGGAGTGACATTAAGCAACACCTACCAAAAGGCAACGGAGGACCAATACAGCGGCACCTGTGTAATTGTAGGAGTGTCTGCTACAGCATACTTTGTCAACTGCACCTTCAGGGACAACGAGAAAGACGGCAACGCGATAATCCGCGGAGGCAAAGACGGAGGTGGAGTTACAGTAAAACTCACCCTTGACAGATGTACGTTCAAGAACAACACCATCAGCGGCAAGGGCATACTGAACTGCAAGCCAGGATGTACGATGAAAATCATTGACTGCGATTTCACTGAAGGCAACGTGGTGTCAGGGGAAAGCGATGCGACCCTTGCGAAGGAGGGAAAATACCGCGTAGCCTACAAAACAGGCGGAGTGATAGAGTTCTCCGGAGACAACAAATTCGCAGCAAACCAAGTATCCACCAAATAAATATGGCATCAATGAAGACGAAAGAATATACAGCTCCTGAATTCTGCATAGTTTCTGATTTAGAGGTGCGTTGTGAAGTTCTCGCAGCAAGCTGTGGAGCTGCACAGGAATCATATACAATAGATAATGCCGACATAAGCTGGATTTAACTGCCACGCCTAACAACTTGAAAAGGGGTCCCTGGGCTGATTGTCCGGAGACCTTTTTTTGGAACAAGTATAATTTCTTGTTACTTTTGCCTCAGCAAAGAGCACCACACCACAGTAAAGAAACAGGGACAATATGATTGAATTCCATATAGACAAAAACAGTACTGTCGCTTTGTACAAACAGCTCATCAACGATATCATTGCAGCCGTCAAGGATAACCAGGCAGCTCCGGGCCAGATGATTCCCTCGATGAATGAACTTTCCGACAGACTCGGTATCTCCAAGGAAACAGTCAAGAAAGCATACGGCATTCTCAGAGACCAATCCGTCATTGAAGCCCGTCAGGGTAAAGGTTTTTACATAAGCGACAAGAAAAGAAAAAACAATCTGTCAGTACTCTTCCTATTCGATAAGTTCAACAATGCCAAACAATCGATTGTGGAAGGTTTCAACAAGACGATTGAGCAAAAGTGCAAGGAAACCATCCTGATCTACAATCAGGATGTCAAGCTTTTCGAATATCTGATACAGGAGAATCTCGACAATTTCGACTACTATGTGATTGCTCCGCACTTCAAGACCAATGCTCCCGGAAAGGAAAAGGTAATCAAAACCATACGGAGAATACCCTTCTCCAAACTCATAATTGTGGACAACCAGATCAATGAGCTCAAGGGCAATTACGGAGTTGCATATCAGGATTTCTCCGCTGACGCCTATAATTGCCTCAAAATGGCTTCAGAAGAATTCCATAAAGTAAGCCGTATCACCGTCATCACAAGGCCATCATCACTGTATTGCCAATACATACGCAACGGCATAGCAAAATTCGGAGAAGAAAGCAACATCGAAACGGAATTCATCACGGGTGCCCCACAAAAAATCCGGCCGGGAGAGGCATTCTTCCTGCTTCACAGTGAACCGGATACAGGCCTGCCGGACATCATAAAATGCGCTCAGAACTCAAATTTGGAGGTGGGTAAGGACTTCTACATTATTTCATATAACGACTCGCCTCTGGACAGTCTGGTCCTCGGCGGACTCACCACCATCTCGACCAATTTCGACGAAATGGGGCAGGAAGCGGCAAAGATGATCAATTCCAGGCAGATGAGAAGAACTCATATTCCGTTCGGGATGAAGAAAAGGTACACATTCTGAGTAAGCATCCGGACATAATGCTCCCGATGAATTGCTCGGATGACACCGCATCTGGTCCGAGGCTGTCTATAACGAGAAAAGCGTAAAAAGATGCTCGAACAGCTTGCTGAATATTGTTATCCAAACAATATCCCTGACAGATAACATCTGAAAAAGGTTACAAAACCATTCTTATCCAGCAGAGGATTGATGCAATAAATTTGTATATTTGCGGAAATACTAAACCGGTGTGTTATGTTGTACCCGATAGGCATACAGAATTTTGAGAAACTTCGCGAAGACGGCTATACTTACGTGGACAAGACTGCCCTGATTTACAAACTGGCTACTTCCGGGACATATTATTTCCTCAGCCGCCCGCGCAGGTTTGGCAAGAGTTTGCTTATCTCCACGATGGATGCTTATTTCTCGGGGAAGAAGGAACTGTTCAAGGGACTGGCGATGGAGCAACTGGAGAAGGACTGGATTGAATATCCCGTTCTGCATCTGGATCTGAACAGCGGCAAATATATTAATCCTGAAGATCTTGATGTTGTTCTGGATCAGCATCTTAACAATTGGGAATCACTATACGGAGTTGTACGCAAATACAACGACTGTTCGGCCAGAATGAACGATGTCATCAATGCGGCTTGCAGCAGGACCGGCAGAAAGGTGGTCATTCTGATTGATGAATACGATAAACCAATTGTGAACAATCTGGGCAACGAAGCACTTGTTGATTATTATCGCAAGACCCTCCAGGGATTCTACAGCGTGCTGAAGGCAAAGGACGGACAAATCAAGTTCGGCTTCCTGACGGGAGTATCCAAAATCGGCAAACTGAGTGTATTCAGCAGCCTTAACAACCTCCGGGACATATCGATGGAGGCTGAATATGCCGACATCTGCGGAATATCAGAGACCGAATTGCACAAATACTTTGACAAGAGTGTTGCCGAACTGGCCCAAGCCAACAAATTGAGCATTGATGCATGCTACAATCAACTGAAATACAAATACGACGGCTATCATTTCTGTGAAGATTCTCCCGGGATGTACAACCCGTTCAGTTTGTTGAACACGTTCATTTCCAACAAATTCAGAGACTATTGGTTTGAAACGGGAACCCCTACCCTGCTGGTCAACGTAATGAAAAAGACATCGTTCGACATAACGACCTTGTCTGACAATGTGGTTGTATCTGTGGAGGACCTCAGCGGTATGCAGGATATTGTAAACAGGCCCGTTCCACTGTTTTTCCAGACAGGATATCTGACAATAAAGAATTACGATCAGGAATTCAGAGAATATACTCTCGGATTTCCGAATGATGAAGTCAAAAACGGTTTCCTCAAATTCATCTATTCCTATTATGTCCCTGTCAACCCGGCAGAGGGCAATACGACGACTTCAAAATTGGCGAAGGCTCTCAGGGCCGGTGCTCCCGATATATTTATGGAGACTCTGGAGGCCTTATTCGCCAACACAACCTACCAGATTCAGGGAGATGCGGAGAAGAATTTCCAGTATGCGATGTACATCATAATGGAGCTTCTCGGAGAATATGTCCAGGCGGAACGCAGTACCAGCAATGGCCGTATTGACCTGTTGCTCCAGACCAAGGACTATATCTACATCGTTGAACTGAAAATCGACAGCACTGCCGACGCCGCCCTGCAGCAGATTGAGGACAAGGGCTACGCCAAGCCTTTCGTGAATGACCCTCGGAAACTCTTCAAAATCGGCGTAAGTTTCTCCACTGCCAACCGCAGGATTGAGGACTGGAAAGTTATGGAATAGCTTGTCTGACAAGTCATTACTGTAGCTGTTGCGGACTTTTTCTTACCGAGCATCTTCCACGCCGATATGCCGGACCTTCTATCTTCCCGAGCAACGGCCACAGCGAGGAGAGCTCTCCATACAACTCCCCGCAGTTGTGGCCATAACAGCTGGAGGTCGTATATTCCGGCTGCGGTGCATCGGCAATTCTTCGACTCGATAAATATCATCCTTATTCAGGCCATTTTGGGCAAGTTCTCTCTCCCGAGCAATTCATCGGCCACGCCGATGTGCCCTGGAGGGTCGTAGAATGGGGTTTGCCGTGGCCGATGAACGTCAAAACCTTCCATCGGCCACACCCTATCATTGATTATCAGTCACTTACAGCGACGAAGTGCTCCAGATGATTTGCTCGGGAAAAAGGAGAACAAAGGGAGGGTGTCAGAGAAACGCAAGACTCAAAAATATTACTTAATACGCAAATTTGTACTAATTTTGCCGATGAATAATTTTCAATGCCACAATACAGACGTACAACTATGGTAAAACACATAATTTTATGGACGCTCAAGAGCGAGCTGTCCGAACAGGAGAAGGCAACGATTAAAGTAGCAATCAAAGACGGGCTTGAGGGACTCGCCGGCAAAATTCCGGGTCTGGTGGACATAAAGGTTCACATTGACGGAAGGCTTGAATCTTCCAATGCCGACCTTATGCTTGACTGTACCCTCGAATCTGCAGACGCCCTCAAAGCCTATGCAGTGCACCCGGCTCACGTGGAGGTAGCAGACACCAAAGTACGGCCCTACACTGCACTGCGCAGCTGCCTGGATTTTGAAATCAGGTAATTGGTAATTTAGGCGAAACCTAATTTACTATAAACCCCAGTCGGAAGGAGTAAAACTGTCTTTCGGAGCCTGAGGGACATTAGGGAAATAGGTAATCCCTGTCAAACGTTCCAAATCACTGATACTCATAAGCTCCCTGGAAGATGGGTCCTGTCCCTTCAGAGAATTGCTATGAGCACGCACAAAGGCCACACAGCGCAGTTCGTCCGAGGTACAGTCCTTCAGGGCCTTGTGTGTGTTCCCATTTTTGGTACGCAGAACAGCATAATAAAACATAGTAGGAAAACTTACGTCGCTGCGACCGCAATATTTGCTGAGCTTTTTCTTTTCAGCCTTTTTACCGTACCCATCCACGTAAGTATCAAAATAGCAGCCTATTACCTCATATAGAGTATCTGCAGGGACTTGTTCGTCCATATAATCCTCCAGCAAATTCCATCCTCCTCCGCCGGTATTGAAACCGGCCGAAAGTTGCGGAGCAATATTGGAATAATGAAAGACCTGCCTGTTGGCCTCGGCAGAACAAAGCCTTTCTGCAGATCCAAGCATATGGCCCCTATTGCAATCTTTATCTTTATCTTTATCTTTATCTTTATCTTTGTCTCCTATCTTCTCGTCCAGATACTGCATTCCGGGGGCAAGCTTTTCTATCACAGGATCAGCCTTGTAGGCATCAGTTCTCTTTACGTTTTTCTCAGAGTAGCAGGCGTGACGCGGGGCTGCAACCCACACGGGGCAATGATGTTCGGTGCTGAAACACACAGTATAATTTCTGTACTTGCGACCCCCCATTTGGAAAGAATGAGAAGCATACACGAGGTTGGGATTATCGTCGTCAATGCCATTGCCATCCTTATCGTTGATATAAGGCAGTTCGTACCAGCCCTTTACGCCGGAGGCAGTGCCTTCGCCTGGGGTATTGCCCTCGCCGGAGCCATCGCCTTCGCCCGGGGTATTGCCTTCACCGGAGCCATCGCCCTCACTGGGAGTATTGCCCTCACCGGAGCCGTCGCCTTGGTCAGTCTGCTCTTCATCGTCAACTCTACCAAGATAATCCGAACACGAAACTCCAGCACACGCAAGCGCCGCAAATATGCCCGACAAAATCACAAATTGCAATATCCTTTTCATATTCTTTTATTATTTCAATAAACAACTGCGCATCACCAAAAACAAGCAAAGACGGAAGCCCCAACGACAGTAAGCAAGCCGCAGACCACTATGGACAGACTGCTCATCGCGCCTTCCACCTCCCCCATTTCCATTGCCTTTACCGTCCCAATGGCGTGGGCGCTTGCACCTATGGCCACACCCTTGGCTATGGGCTCCTCTATTCTGAATATCCTGAGCACAGCTTCGGCAATCATATTGCCCAAAACTCCCGTAAGCACAATGAGAACTACGGCTAGCGGGATATACCCGCCAAGTTCTCCGGCAAGTTCCATTCCTATGGCAGTGGTGATGGACTTGGGCAGCAGGGTGACATAGGTCTGGTGGTCAAATTTGAAGAGCATAGACAGGAGCAGGATGCACACGAGAGAGGACACCACTCCTGAAACTATTCCGGCTATAACAGCCTTCCAATTCTTTTTCAGCAATTCAATCTGCTCGTACAAAGGTACGGCAAGACATATCGTGGCGGGGGTCAACAGATAACTGATGAAATGAGTACTGCTTTCATAGGCTTGATAACTAACTCCTGTCAGAGAGAGAAAGAGTGTCACAAGCACTATTGATATCAACAAGGGATTCATAAAGGACAAACCCGTCTTCTTTCTCAGCCACATACCGAGAGCATAAGACGCAAGACTGATCAGCACTCCCCAATATACCGAATTATTTAACAGTTCTATCATTTTTGATTATTCTCTGAGCAACTCTTCCTGCCACGGCCATAACGACCACGGTACTTACGATTGTAACCACCACATAGGGCAGCCAGGCTACGCTGACGAGGTCCCAGGCCTCCATAATGCCGACTGCAGGCGGGAGAAACATAAGAGGCATAATAGTTATCAAGAAAGAACTCGCCTCCTTTATATATTTGACCTTCAGCAATTTGAACTCAAGGGCAAGAAAGAGCAAAACTATTCCGTAAATACTTGCCGGCACGGGCAGAGGTATGCAACGGTGCAGCATTTCTCCTACAAAAGCAAACACTGCAATTATCATAAATTGGACTACGTATTTCATCGCCTTCACCAATCCTCCGGAGCCTTTCCGGAATCCGGCGCGAAGTTACAAAATCCTATGGAAATAATGAAGCCTCAGAGCGGGGCAAGGCCGCTATTCCGGGATGGAATCTATGCGCCTGTATATTGAAACGTCCTCCGAAGAAGATTTAAGAGGTCGCCATTCCATTGTATCCTTGTCGAGCAAACGGACAATATAGTCGTCAGCCCAGAATCCGTACTCGTGGTCATAACGGCCGCTGACAAGATTGCACCTCAAATCCTCATCGTACTCAAGCTCGAAAATACCTGTTCTATCCACAGGTTCAGCGGTGCTCAGATTCTGGTACAGTCTGAATACCATTTCTTCTATTTCCCTGTCACTTTTCAGCTCGAGATAGCACCAGGTATCTGACCCCGTCATATCATTGCCGTTCCACACGGAAAGCTGCCACGAACCCAGAATCTGATTATAACTCAACACGGGGTCAGAATCATCTACCCACGAATGATCCTTCTGGCAGGAAAACAAGGTCAATACAGCTGCCAGAGCAGCCAGAATGTGCAAAATATTCTTCATTTTCATCATTTTTTCCATTTCTTTTCTCAAAAGCTTCATTTTTCCTGTTATGCTTCGGCGATATGCCGGACAGTTTCAGAGCAAACCGCTCAGGAAAATTCTTGTTCCCGGCATCAAGGGTCAGCACTATGTCTCCCTGCTGCGAGGGTTGCAGGACGGCAGGTTCACAGGCAAAAATCAACCAGGAAGGCAATCTGCCACTGTCCACAGAAGGGGCAAGGCTGCTGGTGGAAGCATTGGCACAGGCTATTCTATATTCAAGCTCCAATGGCTTGCCATCAGCATCCATAGCCACTTTCACCACAGCCCGGGAAAGTCTTAACCCTCCCATACGTACCGGATAGCCGGGAAGTGCATCCGGGTCGATCACATTTCCTTTAACAGTAAGGACGGAGAGCAACTCCCCTTTCGGCGAAAGCAACTTTATCTGCTGGGAAAATTTCCCTATCCTGCCTTCCGGTCTGAACCGGGCAAAAATTTCAATGAACTCTCCCGGAGGCAACTGACTCCTGTTCGCATTCGCACTTAAGCAACTGCAGGAAGTTGTTACGCCGGCTACGGAAAGCTGTCTGTCTGACTTGTTCCAACCCAAAAAGCGTGTTTCCACACTCAAGGAATCGGACAGCAAATCTCCAAGGTCGATTTCAGAACTTTCAAAGAGCAGCAGACCGGGGTCCTTGGCCGGAAGCGCAAGCGAATCCAAAACTTGCCGGGACAATATGAGCGGTCTGCTCTTTTGGGCATATGCGTCAATCGGGAACGTAATCAGCCCGAAAACCAAGCCCGGAAACAACACGCACAAGGCAAATATGCGCCACTGCGGCCTCAAAGCATACAAAGGTCTATAGCCAACCGTCCTGTGATGCGAGAGCCCTGACCGTAATGGTGGAAGTCTGGTCATTCACAGTCAAGCTTGTACGGCCTTCCTTCAAACCATGTATGCGAAGTCTGCCCTTGCTGTCGAAATAGGTCTCCGCAATGGTCGGGTCGGCAACACTGACATTCAGCTGGGTACCTTCGGGGAAGCAGAGTTGAATATCGACAGTAGAATCATACTTGGAAGTATCCGCATTGTCATCTTCCTCCGTCACCAGCCTTACATAAACGTTGGGAAGGCGTATGCTCGTCTGTATGCCGTCAATATTGTTGAACAAAGCCATAATATCAGCTGCGCCGGAACCCATCTTTCCTTTATAAATCTTACCCATATCAATCAGGTCCGGACAGGCATCTCCTATGTAGGTCCAGTTGAAATGGAAAAGTTTGTTGCCAGTAAGTTTTGCATCAAGGGAGCGCACGGATTTCTTCATCATATCCAGATATTCCCGGGAGTTGAAATGCTTGCGCTGCTGTCTTGCGTAAGACAAGCCGAGGGCAGCCATGGCCGACACATGGGGGCAGGCCATTGAGGTACCTTCCATATATCCGTACATCTTGCCACCACTAGCCTGAGGCGTCAGGGTGGAAAGTATGCCTCCCTTTTCGGAACAATGATAATCCGTATCTCCGCCGGGGGCTGAAATGTCCACACCGGGACCATAATTCGAATATGTAGAGGGTGTACAATCGGCTGCAAGAGAGGATACGCAGAGATAATCCTTGTAGGCGCCCGGATAAGAGGCAATACCTGCAGATTCATTGCCGGAGGCAAAGACAACCAGACCGCCGTCCATCACACCGTTGGGATCGCCTGCGTGATATATGAAATAGTCAAAGGCTTCCTTCTCAAGGGGAGAATAGAGCTCATATTCCTCGTCCGTTGCATAACCGCGGCTGTAATATAGAGGGTCGGCAAGGGCGGAGTTGTAGCCCCAGCTGCACTGCAGTATTGTAGCCCCGTTGTCAGCAGCATATTTTACCGCACGCACTTCGTTGGCTATCGTACAACCATAGTCTCCCGAAAATATCTGTATGGACATTATCCTCACGCCGTCACCGTTGCCGCTGCCTCCTGCTATTCCGCAGACGCCGAGGTTATTGTTGTTGACAGCTGCGATAGTACCCGCAATATGGGTTCCATGTCCTGTATCTACCGTTGAAGACCATGAAATGATGCCTGTATCTTCAGCAAAGTTGTAGCCGTACACATCGCCCTTATAGCCGTTGCCGTCATTATCCTTGGAAGAACGGTATATCTCGTCCTCATTCACCCACATATTGGCTTTGAGATCGGGATGACTCCACATCACACCCTCATCCATAATTGCCACAATCACGGAAGGATCGCCATTGCACTTTTGCCAGGCCTCGGAGCAGTTGATGTCATCTCCTGCCTCCATATTGATGATATTCACATCATCGGGAATACTGCCTTTATTGATATAGTTCCACTGATAGTCAAGACCAGGGTCGTTGTACGGTCCCGAAACCCCGGCTCTCTTCACTGGCTCGAAAGGAGTTGTCTTAATGCCGGTGTGGGAGACTTTTTTGAGCGTTTTCTGGAACTGAATCTTGGAAAGCTCACCCAGACGGGAGAGTTTCGAGGCAGCATCCTGAACATCGGTATTCTTGTCAAAACGGACTATGTACCAAAGATGCAGGCCCTCCTTGCGAGTGGTCTCCTCCGTGGCTGGGTTCACAGGGAAAACCCTTTCGAACTCATAACCTCCGATGATATCCATCAGATCATCGACATTACGTATGCCCAGGCGACGCAGCTTGTTGTCTGCAGAACCGCTCTTAGTGCCTATTCCTGCCTGATCCAGAAGATTGCTCAGTTCTGGCCGGAACTTGATGATAAGTTCCCCGTCCAGGGCATCCTCCGCATTGTTCACAATTATGGCTCCGTTCTCTTCCTTGGCTGTACCGTTCAAAGCGGAATCAGCCTTGGAACAAGATGACAGCCCCACAATGGCGGATGCGGACAGAATGATTGCGAATGTATTGCTTATATTCTTCATTATTCTTCGTCTTCGTAATAATCAGGTTTCTTGAGAGGATATACATTATAATAGTATGTCGGCGATTGTGGTACGTTGGTGAATCCCGGCAGCTTGCCGTCCCAGCCCATCACCTCGGTTTCCTGAGGGAAAACCAGCAAATCAGGAGTCCATTCCATAAGATGCGGATGATAGAGTATCCAATCCGGAATCTCGCCTGTGAGCATATTCAGGTTGATTGCAAAATATTTGGCATTGGGCAGTACCTTGGGCGTGTCTACAAGGTTGAACACATCGGGACGGGCACTGCGGAGAGTGTCCTTGGAAGCCACAATATCCTCTTCTGTCCATTTCTTTGGATAATCCTTCATATCAGGTATCTCACCTCCAATATAGTTGTAGGAAAGCCTCAGATACTCCAGATTGTCCCATTCGAAGAGCCAGCGAGGGAAGGTGGCATTGTCCTTGTGCTTGTACAGGCCACAGAGGTCGCTGAGGTCAGCAGTAGTGTTGGCCAGGTCATTAACTATGGTATTGCGACATCCGGCAAAATCAAGTTTCTTAAGTTTGGGGAAGTTCTGCGGAGTCAGTATTGAAGGAATTTCGTCGAAGTTGTTGGCTCCAAGTATCAACGTTTCCAGATTCTTGAGGTTCTTGAAGTCATCATCCAAATAAGCTAAACCTAAAGCAAAGCACTGGAGGGACTTCAGGCGCTCGAGTTTGGCAAGATACTCTCCCGAATGGAAACGATAGAGGAAGTGGTTGCCGTTGCTGAACAGAACAAGATTCTCAAGTTTGGAAAGGAACTGAATCTCATAAGGAATGCCGTCCTTGGTATTGAAGAAGGAGAAAGCCAGAGATTTCACGCGACCGCGACAATCTTCGGTAAAGCCCTCGTCATCCTCTTCCCAAATTTCAAGTATCTCCCAGTTGCGCAGGTTCTCTCCCTCGTACTTTGCAATGCTGCAGCCAAGACTGCGGGCGGCGCCTATAATGGCAAGGGAGTCGCCCTCACGGCTGTCGGGGATTTCATCAGCTTGTTCCTGAACGACATTCAGGGCATCGTGACGGGCAAGTTCAAGACTGGTTCCGGGGGTGAATTCCACCCTGGCCGTCCTCTCCTGGGGGCGGTTGTTGGGTTCCCAGTCAAAGCGAATCTTTACAGTGCGGGGCCTTGCTCCCCTGTCGAGGGTGAAATCGAACTTTTTGCTGGTAAGCCAGAATGCCTCACCCGGAATCTGCACGTCGAAGGGTACGTTGGCGGTTACATTAACCTCAAAATAGCGTTTCTTGTACTCATCGTACTTGGGTACGAGCACCTCCGGCTTGTCAACAACTATCATATTGCCGTAGCCGAGCTGGGTAACTTTAACGTCCTTGCTCTTGCCGCTTTCATCGATAAAGCGCACAATGGCTTCACGGCTGTCGCCAGAAAGTACGGTTGTATCGACCTTGACTTCACAGTCAATTGTGCCTATGCCATTGGTCGGAGCAACTACCACCCAGGGTTTGTCGGCATTGGCTATCCATTTGCCCTCCGCCTCCAGGTGGATTGTTTCACTTCCGCCTTCAGGGCCCATAGGGATTTCGGTCTTGTCTATGCCAAACTCCACAGGAATTTTCTCGCTCACACAAGATGACACGCCGGCGATAAGCAGCAAGGGAATTATATATAATATCTTCTTCATTCTGTTCCCTCCTATTTGTTCAAATTCAGATAATCGTCACAGCCCCTGATGTCCTGGTCCGGGCTGTATATCAAATTGAAGTAGCCGGAGGCAATGTAGGGGCATATCGAACTGACATCGATGCTGATATTGGGATTGTCGCTGATGTCGAGGTTGAAAATCAAGAAGGACAAATTGTCGTTCACCAACCTGATGTCATTTGAACCCAGGTACAGGGCACGCAGGCCGGAAAGCGCTGCTCCTATGCCGGTGGGCCAATCCCTCATACACCTCTTGCCTTCGGCATCCCTCTGGTGGCGGAAGATGAACACTGTAAGGTACTGGTTGTTCACCGCCCTATAGGGGAAGGCGCTCATACGGTTATAACTCAAATCCAGACCAGACAGATAGGGGAAGGTATTGGAATTGAAATTGTCCGGCAGACTCTTGAGCTTGTTGTAGCTCAGGTCTATGGTAGTCATATTCCTGATTTTGTCACTCTTAAGAGCATCCTCAGATATGGTTTCTATGCCGCAACCCTGAAGTATTATGTAGGTAATGGAAGAGTTACTCTTGGCAAATTCCTCGGGGAAATGACCAAGAGGATTATGGGACAGGTTCAAAGTATTGCAGTTGAGCCCTCTGTATGTGCCTCCGAAAGTGCCGAAACTGCTTATTTGATTGTCGGAGAAATCTATGGTTCCGGCGGTATAGATGGATTTGGCATCGAAGAAGTCAGGCATTACGGTAAACTTGTTGCCGGCAAAGTTGACGCTCTCAGTATTCTCGTCAATACCTATGAAATATCCCTGGTCATCGAGGGGAAGTTCAGAGAAGTTGTTACCACTGCACAAAAGCTGGACGATGGAGTGCTTCTTGCCGAAAGCTTTTTCGAATTTAGTGGCTCCGCAGTTCTGGATATTGAATACTGTCATACCCTCGCATGCTGTCATATCAGGCACAGTATTAAGCTTCTGGTTAGGCAGATACAGACCCTGAATGGATTTTGCAGCATTGCCGGCATTAATGGCCGCAAGGCCATCATACAGACTCTCCGGAGTCACACGATAGTTGCAGGCGAAGGTCAGTCCCTGGATCTTGGGCAGGGTGGCTATGCCTTTGGGGAACTCGGTGAGATCGGGCAGATAGAACATCTCCATATCGGTAAGAGACTTCAGTCCGGACATATCGTCGGGAAGGCTGGTAAGGGGGCTGTATGCAATATAGAGCATCTGCAGTTTCTCAAGCTTGTTGATTTCTGCAGGAAGAGATGTGATTCCGTTTGAATAGTTGGTACCCTCGTCCGGAGCAGGATATTTCAATTCCGTCCTTGCGCTTTGGGAAGATGAAAGTTTGCCGCTGAGATAGAGGGGCAACTTAAGTTCCTCGGAAACGCAAGCGTAAGGGTCATATTTTCCGACAAAGGTCTCCTCGAATGAGTCCCGCAGCTGCTGCCTCATATCGGACTCATAGGGATTGTATGTGCAGGCCTTGCGGGAAGGGCCTGTTACGGAACCTCCTTCCTTATAGGAGTGGGTTCCCAGATACAGGGCCCTGAGTTCGGTAAGCTCACCGATTTCTGCAGGCATGGGGCCACGGGCTCCGGTATCTTCAAAGTTGAGGGAGGCAACACGGCCGTTCTCCAATATCTGCACGCCGCTCTGGGCAGTCCAGATGTCGACGTCAGAGTCAAAATTCCACTTCACTTGCCAGTTGGGGCCGTCAAGAGCTTCCCAGATTTTTTTCAGGGCAAGAGCGTCCTTCATATAGGGCACTGTCACGTTGAGGGTGACGGGCACGCTGGCCTCGGTGACTTCGTTGTCCTTGACGGTGAAAGGCTCGGCGCTTACGTTATCGCAGGTCTCATATACCTTACGAGCCCTGTCAAAATAGGTTCTGAAAGAAACTATATCATAGTCGCCGCCCTTGAGGGAAACGAGAGAATCACTCTTGCAGACGGCTGTAATGTATCCGTCGTCATAGCCCTCCCTCTCATCCTTGACAAACTCATGAATAGTCTTAAGGTTCTTTATCTCACTAACTTCGTAGGTTAGTTTGTTCTTGATTTTGACATCGACTGAACTTATCATATAGAAAGGATACTGGTCCACACCGCTTCCTTTCACCTCCGGGCAATTCTTGACAAGGGTGAACTTCACATGGCCACGCTCGGTAACGGCAACAGTCAAATCCTTGCTCACCAGACAGCCTGAGGTGATGGTGAAACTGCGGGACTCCGAAAGATTTTCAGTATAGACAGGACTGTCCAAAGCATCGAAAATCTGGTATGCCGTGAGTTTGTAATTACCCGAGAGCAACTTGATTTTGTCGCTCGCAAGCCCATATTCAGCCCGACCTCCCTCGGCCGCCTCCAGTGTGACGGTAGGGGTCAGAATGTCATTGTTGTCTGTTCGGAGGGTCACCTTAAGTTTTGCGGCGTCCGCAAGGAAGTCCAGCTCGTTGGCAGCCTTGGTGCCGGGAGCGACATAGGAAGCTTCCTTGAAAAGATGGAACTGTATATGTCCGTAGCCGCCTTCCATATTATCCAGCTCTTTGCTGCTGCACCCCTGAAGCAGGAGCGCAGCAGAAAAGGCTGCAAAAAGCGACCGTATGATACGGTAGTCGATTTTCATTATGAATTATTGAAGTTTGCTAATCTCAATGGCTGCTGAAGGTTTTTTACTTTCTTTTTCAGCTGCATCTTTGAAGAAAAGGACGAAACATTTTCCTGATGCCTCGTTGAAATATTCGCTGGAGAAAGCTACACCGTTGTGAGCGTTGTTCCAATCTCCTTGAGCATAAATGTTGGCATGAGTGAAGACCTTGCTCTCCTGACCTTCGGGCCAGCTTCCGGTCTGCGACACAATCGCCACCAGATAATTGGCAGTTTCGGTTGCTGAATCATAGGTTATAGCATACCAGTCGGCAGGGAATCCCAGGGGAGCAAGCTGCAGAGGATAAGTACCGATATTGGCGGGAACCTCAATGCACCAGGTATTATCCTTGGGCAGGCTGGGCATCAGCATTGTAGGGTCATAAGGATATTTTTCCTGGAATTTTACAGGTTTGTAATGAGTCATATAGTCGCCGAGGCAGGCCAGGAATCCGCCGCCGCCTGTTGAAGGCTTATCACCCACAGATGCCCCGAAAGAATACGTTTCGTTATATTCACCTGTAGATGCATTGAACAAGAGTTCAGTATGTGCAGAAATCCAGCTGTAATTAATCTGACCGTAGCTATATGAATTGGTGCTATAATCGTTTTCGCCGAGCATAGCCTTGGGGATCAGAATGACACGGGTCGTCTGACCGTAATCGTAAGGGGTTATATCTGTAGTAAGTTTGAGACCTTTCTCCGTCATTTTGGGAGTAAGCCAGTAGCAAGCCTCCCAGCCATAATCTCCATAGTTGTAAACGGCCCAGCAGAAATCCTGAGAATACACATTGACATTGAACTCTGTTTTATCCGTTGCCGTGAGGCCGTCAAAAGTTTTTTCCATCAGATAACCATCCCAGGAGAAATTTATCTCCCAAAATTCTTTATTATTTTCTGTGAAATAAAGTATGTCGTTTGCACCCATACCGGAGTAAGTTGCATTCAGACTGATAGTTTCATCGCTGTTCTGATCTTTGATAACGATAACTCCGCTGTGGGCCTTGGCAAGAGAGTCAAGTTTTACAGAAACATAGCTGTCTGTTGTGAACACGGGAGTATCAGATGCAGTACCCGACACGAGAGTTGCATCCATCCATTTCGGATAAGACTGTACTGCCCAGTCGAAATTTGCCGTGAAAGCAAGCTGGAAAGTCTTGACACCCTTCCATTCAGAGTCATAATTCAAAGTAAGAGAAGGAATGATGCCACCTTCAGCTGCAAGCAAATCCTTAATCCACATCTTCACTGTCCTCTTCTCCGCAGTCCTGGTGATATTGCAGAGAGTCTGGGTCTTTTTGCCCATAGTTATTTCCACAACGGCTGTACCCTCATTGAAGATGTCAGTAACGTCGGTGGTGATGATGGTTACCGTCTGCTCGCCTGCTGCGCCGCTGAGCTGGGGCACAATGGTCTCGCCATCTACGAAAGCAAGCCAGTTGGCGTCAATTGTAAGTTTCCAGGCGGCATCTGCTGTGAAAGTAACATCAAGTTGCTCTCCAACAGCAATCATTAGCTCCTGAGTCTGGGGGAAGGTAGGCTCTTTAGCCACTTCCTTGTTACAGCCTACGAGTGCAGACAGGGCTGCAAGCGCTGTAATCACATAAAAAGCTGTTTTTTTCATATAAGTATTATTAGGGTTTTTAATTTCTATTCTTCGTCATTCACCAGATCTTCAGCCTCTTCCGGAGTAAGCCATTCTATGTAATTCTGATAAAGGCCAACGGTGGCAAAATTCTTTACAAAAAAGACTGCATAAGTGTCGGCCTCCCTGTTGCACAGGTCCAACGTCCATTCCACGGGAGCCTGATAGGCTCTGATAAGGCCGTCTCCATATATATAATTGAAGGTGATTCGGGTATCTGCGACTATCTGCTCCTTGTCTGTCATCGCAATCCCCGGATTAAGGATATCAGACTCGTCGATGCAGATTTCGTAATCATAATCATCGATAATCATATCGTGAATGAGTATGGTGCTGTCGTTCACCTGTTCACACTCGCATATGCGGCTGTAATCTATTGAAGATGAGAATTGAAGCCAGAATGATGAAGTCACGCGGCACCATCTTCTGCGGCCTTCTTTCTTGTTGCCTGCAAGTTCCGTAATGTCCATGGGGCGGACGGGTTTAAACTGCACGCGAGTCTTCTGACCGTAGAGCTCCCAATTCTGGTCTTCGGCAGATATGAGGCGCAAGCTGATGGAAAGGGAATCCCCCATATCGATGTGAGCGGGATAGGTTTCTATGGGCAGGGCCGTTGTCGTCTGGCCGGCCTTAATGGTCACGGTATGGTCGGGAATACGGTAGTGGTAGCCGTAAACGGCATTGGATTCCTTGGAAATCACTTCAACCGCGAAGGTCCTATCGTAAGAGACAGGGGTTGTAGTGGCAATAAGCACAGAACTTAGCCTCTGCAACTCATCTTTATAGTATCTGTCGTAGCGGGCTGCATATTTGGGGTCATAATCGGCACTTGTCTCGTCCAACTTTGCCTGATTGGCGAAGTTGACAGGGCAGTAGCTGAGGGTGTCGGCAAAGGCTATGTAGGCAGGCCCGTCGTAGGTTGTAAACTTCGTCTGACAGGCTGTCAGCACAGATGCAAACGCGAGAATGACTATTGTATGTTTTGCTTTCATTGTTACTCGGGTCTTACTTGTTGCTGTCATTGGGTTTCACGCCTGTACCGGGCACATTGAGTTCGTGCTGGGGTATGGGCCAAACGAAAAGAGGGTCGCCGGCTCTGGTTGCTGCCGTGCAATTGCGGCCCTTCACCTTGAGGGAACTGCCTTCCTTGACCGTATTAGACTGAGGCACGCGTGTGAAGCCCATTCCCCATCTCTTGAGGTCTTGCAGACGGAAGCCTTCCATGTAGAGCTCACGCACGCGCTCATCGCTGATGGTCTGTAGCCAATTGGCGGCATTGATGGAGGTGGAACTATAAGTGGAGTACCTTGACTCTCGCAAAGTGGTGATGTCCCGACCGGCATTGGTGTAGTCGCCTTTCCGGCATCGGGCTTCGGCACGGATGAGGTACTGCTCGGCAAGACGGAAGGGCTTGGGCATGCAAACATGGAGTATTCCTTTGTCATACAGGGCCTGATTGCCGTTGTACTTGAAGAGCAGAGGCCAGGTCAGGCCATGGCTGTATCCGGTAGTGACCGTCTTGAATGTGGCGTCGTAACGCAGGTCATTGTCGGAATACAAGTCCAGAACCCATTGCGCAGGCACGTAATCAGGGCTGTAATACATATAATTGTAGTTGAGGAAAACCCTGCCCAGGGCTCCTCCGTAAGAAGTCTCGGTAAATCCTATACGCCATATAATCTCATAGGCAGCATCGTGGGACCACATGTATTCATAGAAAGTCTCTGTACTCGAGTATTTGTCTTTGGCGCTGGCCAGTTTCAGGGCATCATCCTCAATTACTTTGGTGGAGTATTCTATGGCCTTGTCCCAATTCTGCATATACAGGTAAATCCTTGCATACAGGGCATTCACGAGCGATTTGCAGATATAGGGTGCACTGATCACTTCATCGTAGAGTATGTACTTTTCTGCTTCTGCAAGTCCGTCCAGCACGAACTGGTAGGAGTCCTTCAGGGAAGAACGTACAAAGTTTGAGGTACGGTGGTATTTGCTGAAGCGTTCCGGCTCCTTTGCACTGCTCTGCAGTATGACGCCAAGTTCAGTGTCGGCAGTAGCGGGGTCGTAGGCCTCGCAGAAACATTTGATAAGTTCGGCGTAGGCAAGGGAACGCATAAAGTGAACCTCTCCGCAAAGTTCATCGAGGTTCTCGGTATCTGTGTCGCTGGTGACGGAAGCCCTCACACGAGGTTCGTAGTCAAAGAAGAAGTTGCAGTCTCCGATAATCTTGTACAGCGCGGCCCAAACGGTGGCGGTGCTGGAGTTGTCCGAATGTATTTCCCATCTCCATACATCTCCATAGGTATTGCTGTAACCATCAACTGCGTACACCAGATCAGACTGGATATCCGGCAACAGGGTGAGCAGACCGCTATAAAGGGCGCTGGATTTCCAGCTGGCGTAAATGCCTATGACAAACTGGTTTGCGTCATCCACCGTATTGATTGCCTTGTCGGCGGGGATGGCATCCTGGGGATATTTGTCCAGACAGGATACGGCAGTCAGCAAAGCAACTGCCACAAATATGATATGTTTGATTTTCTTCATTGCATCGTCAACTAGAAAGTGAATTCAAGACCGAAGGTAAACTGGCGTGATGGCGGATACTGGGCCTTGTACACATTGCTGTCGGATTCCGGATCCAAGCCGCTGAACTTCGTGGCAGTGAAGAGATTCTGGGCCTGGCCATACACCCTTATGCCTGAAAGTATGCCGGTCTTCTGCATTATGCTCTTGGGCAGTGAATAAGACAGCATAAGGTTCTTGAGCCTCAAGAATGAAGCATCCTCCAAAAGATGGGTATCGAACTGGGGAGATACGCCATGACGGGGAATGTCGGTTATGTCACCCGGCTTTTTCCAACGGTCGTACAACATCCTCTTGGACTGGTTGTAGGCATCGAACAGACCGCCGCCTTCCTCGAAGAACCTGTCATTGTTGATCATCCACCTGTCTGCCACCCAACTGAATTGGGCCGAAAGAGAAAGGCCTTTCCAACTGAGCGACGTGCCGAAACCGCCGGCCCAGGGAGCGATATAGCTCTTACCTACCATCACCTTGTCGCTCTCGCGGAATTCATTGGTAATGTTGCCGTCCTTATCATACCAGAGAGGGTCACCATTGATGGGGTTGACACCTGCGAATCGGTTCAGGAAAAATTCTCCATAGGAATGCCCCACTACGAGTTTGGTGCCTGTCGTGGAAACAACATATTCATTCAGACCATTGTAGAGGGCCGTGATTTCGTTGTGGTTATAGGAAACGTTGGCATTGATGTTCCAAGCAAAATCCTTGATTCTAAGGACATCCACATCCATATTCAATTCAAAGCCCGTGTTCACCATAGCGCCCACGTTGTCCCACTTGCTGCCGAAGCCCCCGTCAGCATAGGAGACGGGCACAGCCATAAGCATATCTGTGGTATTTTTATGGTAATACTCCAAGTCCAGGTTGAGCCTGTTCCAAAAGCCCAGATGAAGGGCTATATTGGAGGTGAGGAGCTTCTCCCACCTGAGATTCTCATTGCCCTGGGAAATGGGATAGATGCCGGCCTGTCCAAGGTAATCCTTGCCACCGCCTACAAGAGCCAGATGGTCGTAATTGGGAATGGACGAGTTGCCGGAGGTGCCCACACTCGCTGCAATCTGTGCATTGGTAAGCCAATCGACACTACGCAGGAAACTTTCGTTCTTCATATTCCACATCAGGCCCAGAGACCAGAAAGCGGCCCAGCGTCCCTTGGTTCCGAAACGTGAGGAACCGTCGCCCCTGACAGAGAAATCGGCGTAAATCCTGTTTTGCCAATTGTATTCACCTCTTCCGAAAAAAGATACATAAGCATAGGAAGAAGTACCGCTTGACCAGCTGGTGGCGCGAGTTGCGAAAGCCACGTCGGTGAGAAAGTCATTGGACTGGCCTGCAGTGGACACACTGAAACTGTCGGACTTGTAATCCACTCCCTCCTGACCAAGCATAAAGTTGAAGTGGTGGTCGGCTGCCACGTCGAAATTGTAATTGAGGGTTGTTGTAATGGAGAGATTCCACATGTCACCGGAATTCCTGCCTGCACTGCCCTGCCCGTTGTTGGGGTAATATGAAGGGGTACTTGAACCCTTGGATGCCAGGTGCGAGTAGTCTACACCGCCCTGCACTTTGAGAGTCAGTCCTTTATATAAGGTAAATTCGGCAAAGACATTGGCTATGGCCTTATACTTCTTTGTTTCGTAAGGATTGTTCAGCACCCATTCCAAAGGATTCTCCTTGATACCTTTCCAGGATCCGTCGCTCATTGAGGCGATGGAGCCGTCGCTGCGGTAGGGATTCCAATAAGGAAGCATGAAGCGGGCGGCTGTAATGGGAGTGTTGGTATAGTAATCGCCGGAAACAGACTCGTGAATAGTCTCAAAGGCGAACATTGAATTGGTTCCTATGCGAAGCCAGGGTTTTGCCTGAAATTCAAGGTTCACCCTGAAGTTGGAGCGCTGGAAATCAGAATCCGACGCCGTTCCGTCCTGGCTATACCAACCGCCTGAAACAAAGTAATTTATCCTGTCTGTTGCTCCGCTGACTTGCAACTCGTAGTTCTGCAGGGGAGCATATTTGTTGAATACCTCGTCAAGCCAGTTGATGTCGGTTCGAGCCAGGTATGCATAGTCCTGACCATCAGTCAAGCCGACCTCTTTTTCATAGGCAATGCGCTCGGCAGTATTCATAAGGTTCCATTTGCCGCTCGCGAGCTGGGAAAATCCGGCCTGTGCACGGAATATCACCTTCGCATCCTGAGCCATGCGCCCTCTCTTGGTGGTAATCACAACCACACCGTTGGCGGCACGGGCTCCGTAAATGGATGTGCTGGAGGCGTCCTTCAGGACTGAAACCGACTCTATATCATTGGGACTGATTGCATTGAAATCGGATGATGAAATGGGCATTCCATCCAGAATGAAAAGAGGAGAGGTTCCGGAATTTATGGAGTTCGTACCTCTGATTTTGAAACTGGAGGATGCGCTTGGCTCACCGGTACTGGACAGAACCGTAAGACCTGCAGCCTTGCCCTGAAGAGCCTGATCGAAGCTGGCCACGGGGGCATCGGCAAGAGCGTCGGACTTGACGGTAGCGACAGAACCGGCAATGGTTCCTTTCTTCCTCACGCCATAGGCCACAACGACAACGTCATCGAGAGCCTGGGCATCGTTCTCGAGGGCAACGTTCAGCACAAGGACATCCTTGCCTTGAGCGGCTACTTTGATTGTCTTCTGGGTAAATCCGACGAACTGGTACGTAAGTTCAGTACCGTCCGCAACGGCAAGCTCATATTTGCCGTCAAGGTCTGTCAGAACTCCGGACGTGGTGGGAGCAGCAACGACGTAAGCGCCTATCAGAGGCTCTTTTGTGTCGGCAGCTGTAACGGTACCCCTCACAGTCACCTTATTCTGAGCGTTCAGGCCCAGAATAGAAGCGGAAAGGAGCACTCCGGCTGACAGCAATTTCATAAAATGCATATCGTCCTGTTTAAATATTCAAAATATCAGGCGACAAAGGTACGAATTTTCAATTATTTGAACAAGAAAATCTCGTTTATACATAGCATTTCTTTGAAAATCGAGTAAAAAATTGCTACTTATCTCCGTTTTTCTCGCTGAATAATTTTTCATATATTTGCAACGTTTCAAATATCTGATGGAAAAACTGAGGAACAAGTTCATAGGATATTTTCTGCTGTTGTTATTCATATGGTACATCGGCGGAATCAGTTTGTTCCCCCATACACACATAATTGACGGCGTAAGCATCGTCCATTCTCATCCGAATCCGGATAAGGAACATCAGAACGAAGAAGAGTTCCTTACCATACAGATGCTTGCCCAGTTCCAATCCTGCGGAGCCGGAGAGGGTGTCCTTCTACCAGAGGTCTTCCTGCTGCTAATGTCTGAAAGCAGCGCTATCGGGGACATCTCTTTGTGCATCAATGACTTCCATCGATATTTCGGATTGCGAGCGCCTCCCGCTGCGTAATTTCTACGACTGAACAACAGTACCACAGAAAATTTTGCTTTGACTGCCGGCCACTTTGCCTCAGAAGTGTGCCGGAGAAGCCGCTTGAAAATCACATCAAAGAACATACATAAATGCGAAAACTACTCATAACCATATTGGGGGCAGTTTGCTCCGCGCTGTCTATGACAGCAAACATCAAAACGGTGGAATCGAACATTCACGGTCACGTTCTCGACAGGAACACAGGCGAACATATTCCTTATATTTTCATAAACATCAAAGGGACAACCATTTCCACGACCAGTGCAGCCAACGGCCATTATCATCTCGAACACCTTCCGGAGGGCAGATTCACCATCCAGGCTTCGGGAATAGGATGGAAAACCTCATCAAAAGAGATTGAAGTCATCGCTAACAATACTCTGGAAATCAATTTTGAACTCGAAGAGGACAATGTCCAGCTCGATGGCGTGGTTGTTTCGGCGAATCGCGGTGAAATTGCCAGAATGATGGCACCGACACTGGTGAATGTGCTGAATATGGAGACTTATGAAAGGGTAAATGCAACGTCTCTGTCGCAGGGCCTTGTCTTCCAGCCGGGCGTCCGAGTTGAGAACAACTGCCAGAATTGCAGCTATCAGCAGGTAAGAATCAACGGCCTCGACGGCCCTTATACTCAAATACTTATAGACTCACGGCCTATCTTCAGCGCCCTTGCCGGGGTATATGGGATAGAACAGATACCTGCAAATATGGTGGACAGGGTCGAGGTGATGAGAGGCGGAGGTTCAGCATTGTTCGGTTCTTCTGCCATTGCCGGTACAATAAACATCATCACAAAGGAACCGTCCAGAAACTCAGCCATTGCCGCCCACACCATCAGCAGCATCGGAGGAAGTTCTGCCCTAGACAACAATACCTCGCTCAATGCATCACTGGTCAGCGACGACAACAAAATGGGCATGGCCATCTTCGGGCAGGTAAGGCAAAAGGACGGTTATGACAGCGACGGGGACGGATTCACCGAACTGGCGACGCTCAAATCCCAAACCCTCGGCATGCGCGGGTACATCAAGACCGGAATATATAGCAAACTCACCTTGGAGTACCACCATCTTCACGAGTTCAGACGGGGTGGCGACAGCCTCCACCTTCCCCCTCACGAGGCAATGATAGCCGAACAAGTGGAGCACGGCATCAACACCGGGAGCCTGCGTTTCGACTGGTTTTCTCCGAACGAACGCCACAAATTAAGTGCCTTCGCTTCTGCGCAGCACATTGCGAGAGAGAGTTATTACGGCGCAGGAATGGACCCCAACGCCTATGGCCGCACCAAGGACCTGACCTGGATGGCAGGCGCACAATATATATACAAATTCAACAAATACCTGTTTATGCCCGCCGACCTTACTGTCGGAGCAGAATACAACGAAGACTATCTCAATGACAATATGTGGGGCTATGGGCGGGTCACAAATCAGGTTGTGCGGATTGGAAGCATCTACGCCCAAAACGAATGGAAGAATGAAAAATGGAGTTTCCTGATTGGGGGCAGGCTCGACAAACACAGTCTGGTGAAAGGTGTGATATTCAGTCCCAGGGCAAATCTGCGGTACAATCCCATACGCAATATCAACCTGAGAGCCAGCTATTCATACGGATTCCGCGCCCCGCAGGCTTTCGACGAGGACCTGCATATCGACAATGTGGGAGGCATTGTGTCAATGATTCGTCTGGCGGACGACCTGAGGGTGGAAAAGTCACAAAGTGTGAGTCTGTCGGCGGATATGTATCATACCTGGGGAAAGTGGCAAGGCAACCTGCTCGTAGAGGGGTTCTACACGGATTTGTCGGATGTCTTTGTCCTGACTGAGGTGGGCGTGGAGAACGGGGTTCTCATCAAGGAAAGGCGCAATGAGTCAGGAGCGCGCATAGGCGGGATGAATCTGGAGGGCAAGATTGCCTGCGGCAATTTATGGCAATTGCAGGCCGGCCTTACCTGGCACAAATCCCGCTACAAGGAGGCGCACGCATGGGCCGACGACGTCGAAGCTACGCGGAAGATGTTCCGCACGCCCGACTTGTACGGCTATTTCGTGACTTCAGTCAATCCCTACAAGACACTTATGCTTTCTCTGAGCGGAACATACACAGAGTCTATGTTGGTGGAGCATCACGCAGGATACATTGCGGCGAACCGCACGGAAACCACTCCCGGCTTCTTCGACCTGAACTGTAAGCTTTCGTATGATTTCAAACTTTACGGTCACATAAATCTGCAAATGAATGTCGGTGTGCAGAATTTCCTGAATGCCTGGCAGAAAGACTTTGACCAGGGCCCCGACCGCGATTCCGGCTACATCTATGGCCCGTCCTCACCGCGCTGCTTCTTCGCCGGTATCAAAATCGGCTGGTAGTTTTTACATCAAGCTTTCTTGGAAAAATGTAATATTTTCCTTGCCATTTTTCGTAGAGTTAAAAACTAACGAATTTTTGTTTTGAAAGAATATCTCTCAAACTTTGTCAAATAAACTATGCAGATATAATACTAGTGATGCGATAAATTGATATCGCGTATTTATAACTTATTAATTTTTAAT
>JAEDMF010000111.1 GCA_016303175.1 Bacteroidales bacterium | reverse complement strand
GTTTTGTTCTTGTAGCTGATAATCTTATGCTCCAGATGTTTGGAAACTGCTCGGCTGAGAACAATCTTCTCCAAATCGCGACCTTTGAGCCTCAGACTTTCCGGAGTGTCCTTATGGGAAATACGCACAACGTCCTGTTCTATGATGGGACCGGCATCCAGTTCCTCGGTGACATAATGGCTGGTGGCGCCTATAATCTTCACTCCCCTGTCGTAAGCCTGCTTATAAGGATTTGCACCGACGAATGCGGGCAGGAATGAATGGTGGATATTGATTATCCTGTTGGGATAAGCCTCTATCATCTTATCCGTCACTATCTGCATATACCTCGCCAGCACGAAGAAATCCACCCTCTCTTTTGCAAGCAATTCCATCTCCGCCTTCTCAACCTCCTCCTTGTTGGAGTGGTCCTTGGCAATGGACCATACATAATAAGGTATATTGAACTGCTCGGCTACATAGCGCAAATCCTCGTGATTGCTTACAATACAAGGTATCTCCACATTCCACTCCCCTGACGAATAGCGGGAGAGCAAATCATATAGACAATGGCTCATTTTGCTTACGAAAATGGCCATGCGCGGCTTAATGTCGCTGAAATACAAGCTGAACTTCATTGAGAAACGCTGTGAGAACAGTGTCCCGACATACTCGCCTATCTTATCTCGAGGGATACGGAAAGACTCAAGGTCCCACTCAACCCTCATGAAGAAAGCCTGATTTTCGGTATCTACATATTGGTCGAGATACACGATATTGCCGCAGTTGTCGGTAATGAACTTTGTTACTTCTGCGACGATGCCCTGGGTATCCGGGCAGGTCATCAACATTATTGCCGTAGGGGTTTTCATTTGAGGATTCTTGAAATTAGGTTTTTGAGTACATTCCCGGGACCGAATTCGATAAATTCCCCGGCACCGTCAGAGGCCATATTGCGCACCGTGTCTGTCCAACGGACCGGAGAAGTCAGCTGGCTCAGGAGATTCTCCCTGATAATGGCTGGATCGGTATACGGCAGGCCCGTAACATTTTGATAAACAGGGCAGGAAGGATGATGGAAGGACGTCTTTTCTATGCCTTCGGCAAGACGTTCCCGCGCAGAAGCCATAAGAGGACTGTGGAAAGCGCCTCCGACTGGAAGCACCAGGGCTCGCTTGGCCCCCTCTGCCTTCATAGCCTGACAGCAACGTTCCACAGCATCTTTCTCACCCGAAATTACCACCTGAGAGGGACAATTGTAATTTGCCGGAACCACCACACCGTCCATACGGGCGCAGACCGCCTCGACAATAGCATCGTCCAAGCCTATTACCGCCGCCATCGAGGATGGTACCATATCGCAACTTTGCTGCATTGCCTCGGCCCTGATGCTTACAAGACGCAATGCATCTTCGAATTCCAGGACTCCACTGCATACCAAGGCACTGAACTCTCCCAAAGAATGGCCTGCCACCATAGCCGGAGAGGGAAGATTGCTGCAGCACGCAGCCACGACCGAATGCAGAAAAACCGCCGGCTGTGTGACCCTGGTGGCCTTCAAATCAGCATCACTGCCGTAAAACATCACCTCACTGAGGTTGAACCCGAGCACTGCATCCGCCCTAGCGAACATCTGCCGAGCCCTTGCATCCGACTCCCACAAGTCTTTGCCCATCCCCGTAAATTGAGAGCCCTGTCCGGGGAAAACCCAAGCCGTTCTCATCAATTTCTCTTATATTTGCGGATAGCTGTCTGATACATCTTAATCAGTTTGGCAATCGAATTGTGTATATCGTATTTGAATATGGATTCAGCGTACTTTGCACTCATCTCCGCCCTATAATCCGGATGCTCAATCCACCAGTCGATACGCCTTGCCAAGGCCCTTGCATTCCTGGCCGGGAAAAGACTCTTGGGACAAAGCGCAAACTGGGAAGTTGCCGTAAGCCTGCCCTGCGCAATAATGGGTACAACGCCCTCCTGAAGAGACTCAATGCAAGACAGTCCTTCGACCTCGACCACAGCGCAATGCACATAAAGATAAGCCTTCTTATTGAGTTGGAGCAACTCCTCCTTGCTCAGAAAGCCAAATTTGGGCATCAAACCAATCTTACCCCTCTTGTACATTAGCAGTGCCTTAGCCTTGATGGCAAGTTCGTGGGGGCCCTGACCCGCAATGAATAGTTGTATTTCGTCTCTGTACTTCGAGTGTTTTATGGCACGTAGCAGGGTCATCTGATCCTTTTCTCTGGAAAGACGGCCTATGCAAACAATCAGGTAGGGGTCCGTCTGGGGCTGCTGCGTCTCCTGGCGCTCCCTCAAACCCTCCTCAAGCACGGCCCCATTGGGAATAAGATGAAGACGGGCCTTGAAATTGTTTGACCTCAGGCGCTCCATCACATTCTCGGTAGGGCACTGAATATCCGTGCACCAGTCGAACATACACCTGCGGAAGAATCTCAACAACAACTGGTTAGGCAAGCGCATCATACCCAGGCCAACGGTATAGAAAATGTTCTCAGGGTGGAGATGATAAGTGCCAACGCAGGGAACACCCAACTCCTTGGCCACCTTGGCAACATTCTTCTCGAGGATAAAAGGCTCCTCCAAATGTATGACATCAGCCCACTGGACTGCCTCCCGGATCACCTTGTCGTCGCTCAGGGCAAAGCAATAGCCCTCAGACTCCACAATCTTCTGGAATACAGGAATATATAGCTTTTTGAGACAGAAATCAGGTTGGGGGCCATCAGGGTCGAGATTATTCATCGAAAGAATCTTGACATCCACTCCGGCCTCACGGAGATAATGGGCCGTTGTCCTCGCCGAGGCAGCCAGACCATTACCCCTCAAAAAAAACGAATTGCAAACTATAAGAACTTTCATTTAGACTGATTTTTGCAGATTACACTAATAATGCCATCCAAATCGTCTGCAGCAAAAGAAAGCTGCTCACCGCTGGAGAGATTCTTGATATTGACCGTATCGCCCTGCATCTCGGACTCCCCGCAAATGCTGAGGAAAGGAATGCCCTTCCTTGAAGCATAGTCGAATTGCTTCTTCAACTTCACAGAATCCGGGTAAACCTCACAACTTATGCCCTTGCGCCGCAATGCAGCCGCTATTCCTACCACCCACCTGGCTTCCGCTGAGCCCATGTTCGCAAACAGAAGGTCAGTTGACACGGCCAAGGACTCAGGGAAGAGGTCCAGGCCCGTCAGCACATCGTAAATGCGGTCCGCTCCGAAAGAAATGCCCACACCGGACATGTCTTTGAGCCCGAAAATGCCGGTCAAATTGTCGTATCTTCCTCCTCCACAGATGCTTCCTATCTGATAATCCATAGCTTTCACTTCAAAAATTGCACCCGTGTAATAATTCAGGCCACGTGCCAGAGAAAAGTCCAGTTCAACAGCGCATTTGACACCGGCAGCTTCAATCAGATCAAACAACTGCTCGATTTCATCAAGACCGCAACTGCCCGTCTCCGACGAGGCTAGCATGGCACGCATCGTGGCAAGTTTCCCGCGGGTGTCGCCGCTTAGAGTCAGCGCAGGACGTATGATTTCGATTGCCTTCGAATCCAGACCACGCTCCATCAACTCGGCTTCAACCTTTTCTATGCCTATCTTGTCTATCTTGTCAATGGCCACGGTGATATCCATCATCTTGTCAGGATGGCCGCATGCCTGGGCAATTCCGGCAAGGACCTTGCGGTTGTTGACCTTCAGGCATACCCTCACACCGAGACGGTCGAAAACCTCGTCCACCATCTGCACCATCTCCAGCTCTCCCAGCAGGCTTTTTGACCCTATGCTGTCGGCATCACACTGATAAAACTCGCGATAACGGCCCTTCTGGGGACGGTCGGCACGCCACACAGGCTGAATCTGGAAACGCTTGAACGGAAAGACCAAATCATTCTGGTGCTGCACTACAAAACGGGCAAAAGGGACCGTAAGATCGTAACGGAGGCCCTTTTCACAAATGCAGGATGAAAGTTGCCTGCTGTCCTGAGACATATCCACGCCGGCAAAGGCATCCCCGCTGTTGAGTATCCTGAAAAGAAGTTTGTCGCCCTCCTCTCCATACTTGCCAAGCAAAGTGCTGAGATTTTCCTGTGCCGGAGTCTCAATCTGGGCATAGCCGAACTTTCGGAAAACAGACTTTATGGTATCGAAAATATAATTGCGGCGGGCCATCTGCTCGGGACCGAAGTCCCTCGTGCCCTTGGGTATTGACGGCGTCATTATTATTTACTATTCATTCGAGTTTCGCAAGTTCTTAATTATCTGTTATTTCAAGAGTTGTGCGTCTTGCGAAACCTATATTATTTATTCTTGAACATTTCGCTCTGCTGAGAAATGAGCTCAGCATCGTCGAAATAATTGATTTTCATAGCATTGCGCACCTCTGCCAAAGTCTTGGAGGCCTTGGCGCGAGCCCTCTCACAACCTTTGCGTAGCATCTCGTACACAGCGGGAATATCCTGCTCAAACATAGCTCTACGCGCACGCATAGGGGCAAGAGTATCTTCCAGCACCTCATACAGGAACTTCTTCACCATCATATCCCCAAGACCGCCCGCACGATACTGATCCTTCAACTCATCCAGACTGTTGAAAGTGAAACTCTGCTTCTTGCCCACGAAGCAATCCGCAAAACGGCCGAAATGCTCGGGGCGGCAAAAGGCATCGAGGTAGGTAAACACCGTGTTGCCCTCCACCTTGCCGGGGTCGCTCACCTGCAGGTGACCCGGGTCCGTGTACATGCCCTTGACCTTAGCCCAAACAACATCCGAAGGATCGCTCAAGTAGATGCAATTACCAAGAGACTTGCTCATCTTGGCCTTGCCGTCCGTACCGGGCAGACGCAGACAAGCGCTGTTCTCCGGAAGAAGGATTTCGGGTTCCACCAGCACGGGGCCATATACGCTGTTGAACTTGCGGACTATCTCCCTCGCCTGCTCCAGCATAGGTTCCTGGTCCTCGCCCACGGGCACGATGTTGGCCTTGAAGGCAGTAATGTCTGCTGCCTGCGAAATAGGATAAGTGAAGAAACCGACGGGAATGGATTCATTGAAACCGCGCATTTTGATTTCGGTCTTGACCGTAGGATTGCGCTGCAACCTGGACACGGTTACCAAATCCATATAATAGAAGGAAAGTTCACACAACTCGGGAATCTGGCTCTGTATAAAGATGGTGGTCTTCTCGGGGTCCAGACCTGCGGCAAGGTAGTCGAGCGCCACCTCAATCACATTCTGCCTAACCTTCTCAGGATTGTCAATATTGTCTGTAAGAGCCTGTGCATCAGCGATGAACACATAAATCTCATCGTACTCACCGCTATTCTGCAACTCTACCCTTCTTCTGAGCGAACCCACATAATGACCTATATGCAAACGTCCCGTGGGCCTATCGCCTGTAAGTATTATCTTTTTCATCTGTCACATTTTACTGGCGGGGCGAGTTGCCTTGAACGGTGCATACCGGCGCCCGCAAACATATTGAAGACTGCAAAGATAGCAATCTTAATTTGAAAAAATAAGTTGCGTCAGATTTGAATTAGATTTTCGAGGGCAAAAAAGGACAAAAAATTTGTTAATTCAAAAAAAGTCCTTACCTTTGCATTGCGGAGTAGAGCAGTTGGTAGCTCGTCGGGCTCATAACCCGGAGGCCGGAGGTTCGAGTC
>JAEDMF010000110.1 GCA_016303175.1 Bacteroidales bacterium | reverse complement strand
CGCAGAAAATAGGCTTGATTGCTTTGTCAAGAGCGAGTTTGACCTTGACACAAAGTTTTTCGTCGGTCTCACCATAGTACTGACGACGCTCGCTGTGGCCCAGGATGCAGTAGGTGCAGCCTACGCTCTCGAGCATGTCCACTGCCACTTCTCCTGTGTATGCGCCACTTGTGTGGTCAGCGCAGTTCTGTGCGGACAGGGCTACTTTGCTGTCCTTTATGACTTCACCTACACTTGCCAGATGAGTGAAAGGAGGTGCTATAATCAGTTCCACACCGCTAAGTTCTTTACCTAACTCAGCTACTTCTGAGGCGAGTTTCACGCCCTGAGGAACTGTTGTGTTCATTTTCCAGTTGCCTGCTACGATTTTCTTTCTCATATGAATAATTATAGTTTAAATTAGTATTCTAAGGAATATCACGCAAATATAATGTTTTTTTAGTTACCTTTGCCCGATATGGACAAGAAACTGTTCCTCATAGACGGACATTCCCTCATTTTCCGGATGTATTATGCATTTCTGCGGAGGCCTATGATAAATTCAAAGGGGAGGGATGTTTCCATTCTCTTCGGGTTTATGAAATATATACTCGAACTGGTGAACCGTTGTCAACCCACCCATCTTGCCGTTGCTTTCGATCCTCCGGGCAAGACTTTCCGCCATCAACTGTATCCCGAATACAAGGCAAACCGCCAGGCTACTCCGGAACTTGTCATAGAGTCGCTGGACCCGTTGATTGAACTGTGCGGGGCGATGAAGATTCCAGTGCTGATGAAGCCCGGTTTCGAAGGAGACGATGTACTTGGGTCGATGGCAGTGCAATGCGCAGGCAGGGGTTTTGTTTCGTATATGGTGACTCCTGACAAGGATTTCGGACAGTTGGTCGGTCCGTCGGTTTTCCAGGTCAAACCCGGCAAGAACGGGGCGGATGAAATTCTGGGAGAGAAGGAGCTTTGCGAGAAATTCGGAATACAGACTCCTTCGCAGGTAATAGATATGCTGACCTTATGCGGGGATACTGCCGACAATGTGCCGGGAGTCAAGGGCATAGGGGAGGTCAGTGCTTCAAAGCTCATATGCCGTTACGGCAATGTGGAGGGCATTTATGCCCATATTGATGAACTTCCTCCAAGGCAGGCTGCCCAGTTGATGGAGGCGAAGGACCACATTGAGCTCAGCCGTACCCTTGTCACCATTAAGACCGACATCAATCTGGACATTGACGAACAGGCGCTTGCCCTTGCGCAGGAGCACGACTCTCGTGCAGCGGAACTCTTTGATGAGTATGAGTTTAATTCATTGCGTAAGTATCTGAATATCAACTATCAGGAAGGTTCACGGGAAGCTGGTGCGACGCTTGAGTGGACAATTTGTTCGAGTGCTGAGTTATGTGCTCTTGCCCGCGAAAACGGTCATTGTTCCGTTAAAATCAACGTTGAAGGCGATGGCGTCTTTGCTGAGATTTCCGGGCTTTATGCAGCTGTGGCTGACGGTCAGGGTAAGTGCTATGTAGCGAAGGGTGGTCTTGATGATTTCCGGGAAATCCTTGTGTCTGACAATGTTGTCAAATATGGCAACGACCTAAAGTTATATTGTTCCCTTCTTCGTCATAGGGGCTTGTGTTTGAACGGGCGTTTGTGCGACATTGAACTTATGCACTATTTGCTCAATCCGGAGGCTTCCCACAAGCTGGACGTGCTTACCCGCTTTTATCTTGGTGCCGATCTGGAGACGAGTTCGACGCCCGGGGCTGCCCCCGCGCTCGAGATGGATCTCTTCGGTTCTGTGCCTGAGGATTTGCCTGATGACAAGGATGAAGTATGCGTAAGGGAAGCGGTTGCCTGCGTTCTTCTTGGGGAAAAGTTGTTGGCAGAGTTGAAGGAAAAAAATCAGGAGGAGCTTTATTCCCGTATTGAGGAGCCTCTCATCAGGGTGCTTGCCAGAATGGAACTCAATGGAGTGAAGGTGGATATGGCTTGCCTGCGTGAGTATGCGGTAAGTCTTGAGGGGGAGATGACAGGTTTGGCGACAAAAATCAGGGAGGCGGCAGGCAACCCGCAGTTGAATATCGCATCCCCGCGTCAGATTGGAGCTTGGCTATATGATGGGTTGCGCATAGACCCCCGCAAGAAACCCGGCAGCGCTCAGCCTACGGACGAGGATACTCTGCTCAATTATGCGGAGAACTTTCCTATTATATATGATATTCTGGATTTCAGGGCCGTTAAAAAATTGTTGAGTACCTACATTGAGCCCTTTGGGGCATTTGTTTCGCCCGTGGATGGACGGGTCCATACTACTTTCAATCAAGCGCTTACATCTACGGGACGGCTCAGTTCCTCTCGCCCCAATCTCCAGAATATTCCCATACGCACCGAGCGTGGCAGGCATATCCGCAAGGCTTTCGTGGCTTCATCGGAGGACAATGTGATAGTGTCGGCCGATTATTCGCAGATAGAATTGCGTCTGATGGCCCATTTCTGCGGTGATGAAAATATGCTCAAGGCCTTTTGTCTGGGCAAGGATGTCCACGCAATTACTGCCTCGAAAATATTTGCCGTGCCTTTGGATGAGGTCACTCCCGAGATGAGACGGACGGCCAAAACTGCCAATTTTGGTATAATGTACGGCATATCGGCCTTCGGTTTGGCACAGAGGTTGAAGGTGCCGCGTGTGGCTGCAAAGAAGATTATTGAGGATTATTTCACAAATTTCCCCAAGATATCCCAGTGGATAGATAGGACGGTGGAGGATGCGCGCAGGAGAGGATACGTTCAGACTTTGTGCGGACGCAGGCGTTATCTTCCCGAGATTAATTCACGCAACCAGAATGTGCGCTCGCTGGCCGAAAGGAATGCCGTCAATGCGCCTATTCAGGGAACTGCGGCCGACATTATCAAAATGGCTATGATCAGGGTGGACCAGAAGATTAGACAACGCGGGCTGAAGAGCAAGATGGTGCTCCAGATTCACGACGAATTGCTTTTCGAGGCCCCTCGTTCGGAATTGGAAAGCCTTATGGACATTATTAAACAGGAGATGGAGAATGTACTGCAACTCTCTGTCCCTCTTACGGTTGAATGCAATTATGGCGAAAACTGGCTCGAAGCTCACTGATATGGATGATGTTGACCTTGTGGCAGAGGCTGCCAAGGGAAAACAGGCGGCATTCCTATTGCTGTACGACCGCTACAAGCATGGGGTCTTTGTGCATGTCAATGGGATAGTGCCCCAGAAAGAGGAAACGGAGGATATAGTCATCGAGAGCTTCCAGAAGGCATTTGCTCAGATAAAAACGTATAATCCGGAATATCGTTTCAGTACTTGGCTTTATAAAATTGCGCGCAATACGGCCATTGACCATCTAGATAAACTTGGCAGGGAGGGGAGCAAGATGCAACTTGATTCCATTGACGACGGAAAGTCCAATTTCAACGATATAGTGGCTACGAGCCCCGACCCCGAGGAAAATGTCATACGCAGTCAGGAGTACGGCAAGTTGGTGGATGCTATCAATGGCCTGTCTGACCTGTATCGTAAGGCCGCTCAGATGGTTTTGCTGGAAAGTTATGGATACCAGGAAGTTGCAGAGGCATTGGATCTCCCGCTCGGCACCGTTAAGACCAGGGTCAAGAGAGCGAAGGAATACATATTGAGGATGATGGAGGAAAGTGACAATGAAATTTGATAACCCAGAATTCTTATCCTTACTTCCCTGGCTTTCCGGCGCCGCCTCGGCTGATGCCTTTTGCGCCGCCGGCAGCGCTTGTTCTGCTGACCCCGCCGCCTCGGCTGATGCCGTTCGCATCGCCGGCAATGCTTGTTCTTCTGATTCGGCTGATGCCGTTTGTGCCGTGCCGGACTTTTCCCGAATGATCAGTCTTTACCGACAGTGGAATGAGAAAATCAACGTCATCTCGAGGAAAGACATAGACAACGTTTTTGAACATCACATACTTCACTCCCTCTGCATAGCTTTTTACCTTGCGGCCGAGTGCCCTGACGAACTTGAATTATGGAAAAGGGGCGGAATATCCGTACTCGATTTGGGCTGCGGAGGAGGCTTCCCGGGTATTCCTCTGGCAAGCGTTTTCCCGAATGTTGAGTTTACGCTATGTGACTCCATAGGGAAGAAGGTTACTGTAGCGTCAGAGGTGGCCAAATCATTGGGCCTCAATAATGTACATTGTGTGCACTCTCGCGCTGAGCAGTTGCCCGGCCAATGGGATTATGTCGTTTCAAGAGCTGTTACTTCGCTGGACAATTTTCTACCTTGGGTTGAGGGCCGTTACAGGCGTGGCATTCTTTACCTGAAGGGTGGGGATATGACCGGAGAACTTGACGCTTGCCGTCGTAAATATGGTCCGGCTATGCCCTCCGTAAGGACTTGGAACATTGAAAATGTGTTGAAGGACGAATATTATAAAGAAAAATTAGTTGTAAATTTGGGTATTTGGCAAAAATAATTTACCTTTGCAGTCCTTAATCAGTCAGAAAAAAGATAATAGATATGAAAAGAACATTTCAACCTTCACAGCGCAAGCGCCGCAATAAACATGGCTTCCGTGAGAGAATGTCCACTCCCAATGGTCGCAGGGTGTTGGCAGCACGTCGCAAACATGGCCGCAAGAAACTGACCGTTTCATCTGAGGACAGGTTTTAGTAATTCATAGAAAATTGCTAAGTTAGAAGGTTGACCGATTGGTTGACCTTTTTTGTTGGAAATTTCGGGAAAAGATCACATTATTGTATGGCGGTGGAAATAGAAAGAAAATTCCTTGTGAAAGGAGATTTTCGAAATCAAGTCAAAGAGTCCGTGCATATAGTGCAGGGATATCTCAGCGATAACAAGAACAGGACAGTGCGGGTGCGCATCCGCGACGACAAGGGATATATGACCGTGAAGGGCCCAACAAATGGTGTCAGCCGTTTTGAATGGGAAAAGGAAATCCCCAAGGCCGAGGCCGCCGCATTGCTGAGTTTGTGCCCGGCAGTGATAGACAAAACCCGTCATATAGTGGAATATTGCGGTCACAAATTTGAAGTAGACGAGTTTCACGGTGATAATGAGGGCTTGATTGTAGCCGAAATCGAACTGAACGATGAGGCAGAAACATTTGAGAAACCATCCTGGTTGGGAGAAGAAGTCTCATACGACAGGCGTTATTACAACTCGCAATTGTTGGTAAATCCATATAAAAGATGGGAATAAGAAAAATTTGACTATCTTTGCCGTCGGAATTGAGATATGGTGTAATGGTAGCACTACAGATTTTGGTTCTGTCTGTGGAGGTTCGAATCCCCCTATCTCAACCAAAGCAAATACCAAGAAACCCGGACCCAAGTTTACTTGCGTCCGGGTTTCTTGGTATGTGCTTTGAAGCGCCTCGCCGGCGAGGCGCTTGGGGATGTGGTGCGCCAAGCGCGCCAAATCCCCGTTGAGATAGTCCATGCCATCAGAGCTCATAAGGACCTCGAGGAGGCGGCAGGGGCTTACAAAAACATAGACTTAGTATTCATTACTATCGAGGCCTGATGAAGTCAAGGGCATTCTGGATGAGCTTCTTTGTGCCTGCATCGACATTGTAGTGGTCACACCACTGTCCGAACTTTGCGACAGCATTTATAACCCTATCTATCATCGCCTTCGGGTTTTCGACAAAGTCTTCCGAGAAGTCCATAAAGTCTGCTATTGTCACGGCGGACTTTTTCCCCATGATACCGAGGGAATGGATGTAGGCTGAACGGTCTTCCCAGATGTTTGCCGTGAACATCACGTCATAAGCTGGAGACAGTC
>JAEDMF010000109.1 GCA_016303175.1 Bacteroidales bacterium | reverse complement strand
CCATCGCCATTCCCCCGGACATTGACCCGTCAACCGGAGAGCGCATCATCCAGGTATATGCCAAAGAGTCTCCGGATAAGAACAAAGCCTACAGGAAGGCCTGCGAAGGAGACTATTCACTTGTGGAAGAAAGAATGTCTCCACTTGTAAAGGCATTCCAGGACAGCGTGAAAAACAACCGGCCAGCCTTGAAAGCAGACGAGGATGGCGTCATGACCGGAGCTATGTTCACTTGCCAGGATGCAATAGGGCTCGGTCTCGCAGACGCGATGAAAACGCTGGACGAAACAATTGAAGCAGCATTTGCTATGGCAGAAATCTAACATCAAATCCATAATTTATAGCTTTATGAAATTCAAAACACTTTCCAACTCGAAGATGGGCAAATTGGTTGCCCAGCTTCTCGGCAAGACGGAACTTGCATTGAAAGACGGCAAGCTGGAGCTTACCGCCGATGAGCGCAAGACTGTTCTTGAGAACTACGGGCAGGCTTTCCTTGACAAGCTGGACTCCGTTGTGCTATCCGACGACGAGAACGCCGTCGAACTCTTCAATGCCGCAATTGAAGCAAAGGTTGCAGAGACCAGGGCAGCATTTGAAGCTACGGTAAGAAGGCTTCAGGAAGACGTACTCAAACTCTCACAGGAGCCTGAGCCTGTTCCCCAGGCGTCCACCAAAGGAACTGCATCTGATCGCGCATTCGCCGTGAATATGGCTGCCGTACACAACAGACTTGCAGCACAGGCTCTGGCTTCAGACAATCCCATGGCATTCGCAGCCCTGGAGAACGGCACAATGGATATAGCCGACCTGAACAAGGAATTCGGCATGACAATGCCTCCCAAGGTTAAACTCGATCTGCTCGCAAAGAGGCTCTATCTGGGCTTCAACGATGCGAAGTACATGACACGCGTACAGTCCAACACTGACTACATTGCCTCCGCCGCAATCTTCAGCGAAGTGGCCCAGCAGTTCACCTCCAAATGGACGCCCAAGGGCACTGCAAAGTTCACCCCCGTACGCATCCCTTACAGAAGGCACAAAATCAATGTGGCCATCAATCCTGCCGATGTAATCAAGAGTTGGCTTCTGTCAATGTACGAGCAGGGCAAGACACCTTCCGAGATGCCTATCACCAAATACCTGGTGGAGGAGCACATTCTGCCCAAGGTTCTCGATGACATCACCCTCTCCATGCTCGGCAAGGGCAAGTTCGTGGCTGTGGATGCAGGCAGCGTACGTGACGGGGATGCCGGATCACCCGCAAAACAGGCAATGGACGGTTATGAGACCATTCTGGTAGAGGGCCTCAAAGACTCCGGCTGCAAAATCAACTACCTGAGGAATGCCAAAGACTACCGCACACTGTCTGATGAGGAACTGCTCAAGTATGTGGACAGCTTCGTTGACAACATCTCCGGCCAGTTCGCAAAGACCGTGACCGTGTACTGCTCTGAGCAGTTCAAGACTCGCTACAAGAGGGCCGACTTCGCCGTGAACGGCAAATACACAGGCACCGAGGCTGACGATACCATCAGGTTCACCAACTTCCGTCTTGTGACTCTGGAGTCAATGTACAACTCCCCTATCCTGTTCGCAACTCCCCAGGAGAACTTCGTGGAACTCGTGGACTACTCCAAGGCAGAGAACTGCATCAACCGTATCGAGAACTCCAACTACGACGTGAAGATCTTCGGTGAATTCTCCCTCTCTGTAGGCTTCAAGATTGCCGAAGCCGTATTTGCAGCCGTTCCCGCTGACTACAATCCTCAGGAAAGCATTCTTGCTGACACCGTTGACAAGAGTGTATGGATGAACGGGGGCGAAGGTGCATCACTCTCTGACGGCGAAGGCGCATAACCTCAAATTAAACGACAACTATGTACAAGAAAGTAAGCATACCTAAAAACGGAGACGGCGCGGGATGCCCGTCTCCCAAGTCCTCAGAAATCATTCTCATAGATGTGGATGACATCCTGAGCGAGCCGACCAGAGAAATCGGCAACACGACTGCAAACGGCGACCTTACCCTCGTCGAGGGAGCAAAGGCAATTTGCATCTATGGAACCCCCAAGAGCATCACCATGACGGAAGAGTTCTCCGGAGAGGCTGACGCAAAGGGCGTAAAGAGCGGCATCGAGTTCGAGCACCCCGGGAACAGCAAGGAGATCAAGGACCACACCGAGGCTTTCCTGAACAAGGGAGTAGTAGCCCTCGTCAAAGAGTGCAACGGCACCTCTGCCGGCAGGATTCAGCTGGTTGGTTCAAAGTGCAATCCCCTGTTCCTGACCGTTGAGAACACCAACACCAGCGAGGCAGCCAAACGCAAGTTCACCTGGAAGCAGGAACTGCTCGACAAGTTCCTCCCCGCTGACTATGAAGGCAAGATGCCTGAGGTGGCCGAGGCGGCATCTTCCACCGGTGAAGGAGCCTAAAGCGACTTGACATGAAAGCCCAAAAAGCAAAGACAATGGAAACGGAGACCCCTGTTATGCAGGAGTCTCCCGCTCCAACTTCAGCATGCGCATCCTCTGATGCTCAGGCCATCTCTGTAGTTGTAGGAGCATATCCCGGCAGCCGGGACATTATGCAGAAAGTATGGGACCGTTTCTACGACGGAAACTTCAAGATCCTTGAGGTTCCCCAAGAAAAAAACCTGAGAGATGTCTTCATAGACATCCTCAAGGACACATCCATTGCAGACCGGTTCACATACGTGCCGGCAAACATGGTACCCTGCACCCACATCGCCGAAGCAACACTGAGGCAGGCTTATGTCTATATCAGCCGGGACGGCCGCAAACAGTACAATGCCCGCATTCCCATTACGGCCGACAAGGATAAAATTGCCGAACTGCTCCTGAAGGAAACCATACAGGATGATGAAAACTTTGCCAAGGCTGTTGCCCAGAGCTGGCCGATGGAGGTAGGATTTTCGTTCGGAAACTTCATCACTCCGGTCCTGAGGGCAAACCCTTGCGAGAATGTGGTCATCGAGGCATTCTTGAGGAAGTTCTTTGTTGCTGCAAGTCAGGAGGGCTTTACCGCCATTACAGGACTTATCTCCAAAGCTCTGTTGCATGAATGAACGAGATTGACAGATGGATTGAATCGGGAGCCGGAGTTCAGGATGGACTTCGGCTTCTGAATATATATGCTCCCAACCGGCACATAGAGAAACTGGTCAAGGGAGATGCAAGACGGTTTGGCTATCTGCTGAACGATGCCTTGCTGCCATTCGCCACAGCTGCCGGGCAGTTGCAGAAGAGAGACGCTCCACAAAGAAGCAGCTTCCGCGAGAACTGGCCCTTCCTCTCTGAAGCGGACTGTCCGGATGAGTTGAAAATACTTGCCGCAGACAAGATTACCGCCTGGCAGAATTATGTTGATGCGCACGAGGAATTATGGCTGTGCACAACCGTAGAAGAGTGTTTCAGAACAGCAAAAAAAGTCATTGAAAATTTTGACAATAATCGGAAAATCCTCTCCGAATTCAATCATTACAAAGAGCACCGCCACATATTGGGAAAGCATCCTGTTTTCAAAGAAAGAGAACGGATCTCGGAGCTCAGGGGAATGACTATAAGTGAACTTATGCGGAAACACAAAAACCTCAGGGATGCAATCTGGCGCACCGAAGCTCTCATACGCTCCTCAGACAAACCTCACCTGAGATCAGCACGCGAAGAACGCATAGCAGGAAAGCGGCGCCAGCTTGCAGAAATCGACAGATTGATCGCAGACTATGAAGAAAGAAGACAAAAACGAATTGAGCATCACTGAGCGAGTTGCATATCTGGCAGCGCTCGGATGGCCGGAGAACGACATCTTCATAAGCGAGGGCATACAGCCCGACAATGTCAGCGAAGAAATACGCACCGCCATCGAGACGGGACGCCTGCGCAAAAGGGCAGATATGGAAATTGCCATAGCCCGGGCAGCTGCCGGCGGCCAAAGCGAAGCAGTGAAACAATACAACGAAATAGTCCGGGACAAATCATTCAGCCTATCCAAGCTGGATCTATTCGGCGGTCCGGAGGACCAGGGAGCCTTTGAAAGAATCCAGGAATACATTGCAAGCGGGAGCAAAGGAGATCTGTCACAAAAAGAACAGGTCTATATCGATATGCTCACAATGATCTATTCTCTTGACGGACAGTACGGCAAGAGGAAAACAATTCGCTTTCTTACTTCCAAGCCCTTCAACTTCTCATACGAACAGGCATCAAATATGTATGCCGAATCTGTAGAAATGTTCTTTGCCAACCGCAAAGTATCCAAGGAAGCTATGCGCGCAAAGATGGCAGACCAGTATGACACACTATATGCAATGGCCATACAGAATGCACGCACCACCAAGGACTTCGATATTGCAGCCGGGATATTGTCCAAAAAAGGGCAGATGCTTCAGTTGGACAAGGATGATCCAGCCGTACTGCCGGCTGAGAACTACCGGAGGCAGTTCCGCGTTCTCTCCCTCTCTCCGGAAGTGATAGGACTGCCGCGTGCCAACAGAGACGAACTCGCAAGACAGATAGATGGCATAGTGGCCCCGGAGACCGTGAAGAAAAGGCTTCGTGTCGATGCCGGCATAGATGATCTGGATATTATAAAGATGTTGGACAATGGCATACAGGAAGAAGGTTGATACCAGGCATACTGAAAGCGCGAGCGTACAATACCAGAACAAGTTCGCCCAGCTCGTCGCACTTGTTGGGGCACGCAAGACCTATTGCGAATTGGGACGAGGTTCGGCCAAGACAACTGATATACAGGTCGAACGCCTGATAGACCTGGTGTTCGACATGCCGGGCGCACCGGTGTGCTGGGTAGCTGACACCTTCAGCAACCTCACGGCCAACGTGCTGCCATCAGTTCTGGAAGGTCTGGAACGTAAAGGATACCATGAAGGCGAACACTACGTCATTGAGAAGGAACCTCCCTGCTACTCCGACATCGAGAAACAGGATCTTCCCGACTGGCTGAAACCGCATTTCTGGAAACCATTCAACAAACTGGTCACCTATAAGCGTACCCTCATATTCTTCACAGGGCTCAATATCCGCTTCGGAAGTCTGGACCGCCCTTCAACCCTTGCCGGCGCATCGTACGTGTTTGTATTCGGAGATGAAGCAAAATACTTCAAGGAAGACAAAATAGCGAACCTGCTCAAGGCCGTCAGAGGCTATACGCAGGAATACGGCGGCAGCCCTTTCTATCGAGGCGTGTGTTTCACCTCTGACATGGCAGACGTGAGCCATATTGGCGAATACGACTGGATGCAGAAAGAAGCATCAAATGTCAACACGGAGGCAATCATCACTGTGATGAAGGCCGGCCTGGTCTATAATGAAGCACTGCACGAATATGTGGCAGCCAAGGACAAATGGGTACGGACTCAGGCTGCGGAAGACAGGAAGGACTGCATCAACAAGATGAGGGTGGCTGAACTGTGGAAGGCACGGTGGACAGAACTGCGCAAACGCCCTGAAGCATCCACCTTCTACATCAGGGCCTCCTCATACGTGAATGCAGACATCCTCACAGAGGAATGGTTCGCAGATGCCATTGCAGCCAAACTGCCTGACCTGAACACGGCCATACTGAGTATGAAACCGAAGTTGGAAAGTGGAGACCGCTTCTACACCGCCTTGTCATCACGCCACTTCTACTGGGACGGTATTGACGAAGCAGCCTATGATACATTCGGAATGAAAGATAATGAGGATTGTCGTGTATTGAAATATCTCAATCCGGACAAGGCCCTGCAGGCCGGTGTGGATTTCGGAAACATGTGCTCGATGACCAT
>JAEDMF010000108.1 GCA_016303175.1 Bacteroidales bacterium | reverse complement strand
TGTCGTGCCTTTCATTTCTAAAGCGGGAATCTACGAGCAGAAGGAAATAACTTTCGGGATTCTTCTTTGAAACATTGAAGTCCTCAATAGTGGAAAATTCGTAAGGAGACAGAGTCCATACTCTCTGAAATTCGCTTCTCAGCACGGCGTCCACAATTGCATTGCCCGAGAGCACGACGTATGTGGTCCTGTGCCGGAAATCCGAAATTTTATACTTTTTGGTCTCGAACTCGCCTCCGGCAAAAACCGGCAGCACCCCGAGCAGGAGTGCTGCGATACTGGCGACGAAAAGTTTGGATATCCCTGTTTTCATATTGATATCAATCTGCTTATCAAGCGTCAATCAAGAAGATGTATTGTAAGGCCGCTGCGGAGTTTAGGCTCAAACCAGGTGGTCTTGGGAGGCATAATCATACCGCTGTCGGCAATATCGGTTAGCTGTTTCATCGATACTGGATAGAGAGCAAAGGCCACCGCCATCTCGCCGCTGTCAACCCTGCGCACCAGCTCGCCAAGTCCACGTATGCCGCCCACGAAGTCTATCCTCTTGTCGGTACGCAAATCTTTGATACCCAATATCTTGTCAAGTACGAGACTGCTCAGTATAGTAACGTCCAGCACGGCGATGGGGTCATTGTCGTCATAGCGTCCTTCCTTTGTTGCAAGACGATACCACTTGCCGTCCAAATACATTGAAAATTCGTGAAGGGCCTCGGGGCGCTCCTTGCCGGCCTCCAAAGGAGTGACTACAAAATCCTCCTCCAAAGCCTTGAGCAGGCTCTCGGGGGTGAGTCCGTTGAGGTCACGCACCACCCTGTTGTAATCCATAATCTTGAGCTGGCTTTCGGGGAAGGCCACGGCCATAAAGTAATTGTACTCTTCCTCGCCGGTATGGGCCGGATTCTTGGCTGCCTTGACCTGCCCTACGCGCGCGGCTGCGGCTGTCCTGTGGTGACCGTCAGCGACATAAAAGGCGTCAACCCCGGCAAAGGCGGCAGTTATGGCCTGAATATCGGCATCGTCGGAAATTACCCAGAATTTGTGGCCGAATCCGTCGTCAGGAGCCACAAAATCGTACTCGGGTTCAAGCGAGGTCACCTTGGCAATGATGGCGGCAAGGGTGTCGTTGTCCTTGAAGGAGAAGAATACGGGTTCAATGTTGGCGTTCTGAATGAGGACGTGCTTCATTCGGTCGTCTTCCTTGTCGCGGCGCGTGAGTTCGTGCTTCTTGATGGTGCCGTTCTCGTAATCCGCCGTATGCGCGCAGAGCACGAAGCCGTACTGAGTACGCTCCCCCATGGTCTGGGCATAGATGTAATAGCAAGGCTTGGGGTCCTGAACCAGCCATTTGCGCTCCTGCCAGGTGCAGAAGTTGTCCACGGCTTTCTCGTACACTCTGTCCTCGTGTTCGCCGGCAATGGGCTCAAAGTCTATCTCCGGACGGGTTATGTGAAGGAGGGACTTCTTGCCTGCCTCAGCAGCTGCCTCCTTGGAGTTCATTACATCATAGGGGCGGGATGCAACCTCGGTCACAATTTCACGGGGCGGACGCAGGGCTGCGAAGGGACGTACTCTTACCATTATTTGTTAAGCTGAAATTTTGTTACTCCATTCTGAATGAAATCCACAATCTGGCGGGCTGCGGCAAGACCTGCGTTAATGTTGGCCTCAGAGGTCTGCGCGCCCATCTTCTTGGGCGTGGCGAAAACTCTGGTGCCGAACTCGGAGCGTAACTCATCAATGTTGTCAGGAGCGATGTCGGTGACATATTTGAGGTCGGCGCGCTCTGCCAGAGCCTTCTTCAGGCCGGCCTCGTCAATAACTTCCTTGCGGGCAGTGTTGACCAGTGTGGCGCCTTTGGGCATACGGGTTATAAGGTCATAGCCTATGCTGCCTATGGTCTGTGGAGTTGCGGGGATGTGCACACTTACATAGTCGCAGGTGGAATAGAGTTCCTCGAGGCTGGAGGCCGGCTCGGCTCCTCCGGCGACAATCTGCTCGGCGCTTAGGAAGGGGTCGATGGCCTTCACCTTCATTCCCAGAGCCTTGGCCTTGGCGCCCACCAGTCTGCCCACATTGCCGTAAGCCTGAATACCTATGGTCCTACCCTGGATTTCGCTGCCACTAGCGGGTGTGAACTGGTTGCGAGCCATGAAAATCATCATTGCAATGGCAAGTTCGGCCACGGCGTTGGCGTTCTGGCCGGGAGTGTTCATAGCCACAACTCCGGCCTTGGTGCAGGCCTCGAGGTCGAGGTTGTCATATCCTGCTCCGGCGCGAACCACGATTTTGAGTTGACGGGACGCCTGTATTACCTCGGCGGTCACCTTGTCGGAACGGACAATGAGCGCATCCGCATCAGCCACGGCTGAGACGAGTTCAGCCTGATCAGCATATTTCTCAAGGAGAGCCAGTTCATAGCCTGCTCCCTCGACTATCTCCCTTATGCCGGCAACTGCAACTGCGGCAAAGGGTTTCTGTGTTGCTACCAATACTTTCATATAATCAAAGAATTATAAGCCGGACTTTCGCCCGGCCTTCTCTATTTGTGCATTTTCTCAAATTCCTGCATGCAGTCCACCAGAGCCTGCACGTCCTCAAGTTCGCAGGCATTGTAGATGGATGCGCGGAAACCGCCCACACTTCTGTGGCCCTTGATGCCTACAATGTCGTGAGCCTTTGCAAACTCGAGGAACTCATCCTGAAGAGCCTCGTTGCCTTCGCTCATCACGAAGCACACATTCATCTGGGAGCGATCCTCGACGGCTGCGGTTCCCACGAAGAGACTGTTGCGGTCGATTTCCCCGTAAAGCAGTTCGGCCTTTGCCGCATTGCGTTTCTGAATTGCCGAGATGCCACCCTGCTCCTTCACCCACTTGAGGGTAAGGTTCATCACGTAGATGGGAAATACGGGAGGGGTATTGAACATGCTGCCCTTGTCGATATGGGTGCGGTAATCCAACATAGTGGGGATGTAGCGGCTCATCTTGCCGAGGGCATCCTTGCGCACGATGGAGAAGAATACGCCGGCCGGGCCCACGTTCTTCTGGGCGCCGCCGTACACCAGATCATACTTGCTCCAGTCTATGGGACGGCTCATTATGTCGGATGACATATCGGCGATAAGAGGAACCGGAACCGTAGGATCCTCCTTTATCTGGGTGCCGTAGATGGTGTTGTTTGTGGTAATGTGGAGGTAATCCACATCGGAGGGACAGGTCCATCCCTTAGGTATATATGAATAGTTCTTGTCCGCTGAGGAAGCAAGCGCATAAGCCTCGCCGAGTCCCTTGGCCTCCTTCAATGCCTTCTTGGCCCACACTCCGGTCTCGAGATATGCGGCTTTCTTGCCGAGGAAGTTCATAGCAACATAGAGGAAACCCATCGACGCGCCTCCTCCGAGGAACACAACTTCGTGAGTGTCAGGAATTTCAAGCAATTCCTTCCAAAGCTGGCGGGTTTCATCCATAATTGCCTCCCACTGCTTGGTCCTGTGGGAAATTTCAATGACAGACATTCCCGTGCCGGCAAAATCCTTCAAACCTTCGATAGCACCGTCAATCGCCTGTTGGGGCAACTTGCACGGGCCTGCATTGAATACGTGTACTTTTTTCATTGTTTATCAATTTAAGTTTACTTAAAAAATTTTCTTTTTCACAAAGGCGCACCTGCACAGTCAACCGGCAACCCATGCCAAAATCACGTCCCGTCACGACAACTCCCTGCTGGCCTTTCAGGAAAGACCTTACCGCACCTTCCTCCCCGTAGGCAAATTCCAGCACAAAACTCTCGCTCACGAGCTTCTGCACCGGCTCAGCCTTTGCAAGAGCATCTTCCGCCGCCGCTCTGTAAGCCCTCACCAAACCCGGAGCTCCGAGCAGTATCCCGCCGAAATACCGCACAACCACCACCAGCACATCGCTATAGCCTGCGCTGTCAATGGCGGCGAGAATGGGACGCCCAGCCGTCGAAGAAGGCTCCCCGTCGTCATTCACACGGAAAACATCCTTCGCAGCACCCAACCTGTATGCAAAACAATGGTGTCTCGCGCCGTGGTGTTCCCTGCGTATCCTTTCCATAAGCCCGGTGAGTTCATCCGCCGAAGCGAAGGGAAAAGCATAGGCAATGAAACGGCTTCCCTTATCCTTAAAAAGACCTTCACAAGGAGCAGCGATGCTTCTATACGAATCCACTATTGCGGCCACCTCTTTTTGCATCCCCAAATGTAGGCATTTTTTGGGGAAAATCGAGCATTATTGGAGCAAAATGAGTATCTTTGAACAAAGTTTGATGGAATTATGACCTACCGCTTCAGAATATCGCTCCCCAATATCAAAGGATTTGCGAGGGTGTATCTCGTCAATGCGCACAATACGCTGTACTTGTTTCATAAAACCATGCTCGCCGATATGGACTTTCCCCAGGACCAGATGATACTCTTCAAGGGTCTGGACAGCAAAGGTAACGTGGTTGCCAGATATGCTACCTTCGACCTCGGGGACGGCAGCGTAGACGAGGTGACCGTCGAGCGCGCGCTTGAGGCCGGAATCACAAGTTTCGTCTATTTCTACGACACGACCAACAAGCGCAGTGTGATTGTCACTCTCGAGGGTCAGGCCGACAGCGAGACGGCAAAGCCCAAGCTGGTGGAGACGAAGGGTCCCAACCCCATAGACTTCATCAACGGATACATAGCCTTTGAGGATCTGCCCGAAGAGAAGCAGAAGAGGCTGCGCATACTGGACGAAGTGGATGAGGATGACGGCAGCGTTGACCTGGACTCCGATGACGACGATGATGATTTCGACGATGACGAACAGGACGGGGACGACGGAGAAGACGGAGCAGAAATCTACGGTGAGGACTGACTCCGATGCCCCGCAAGAGGCTCATAATACTGCTTGGAGCAACGGCCTCAGGCAAGACGGAGTACAGTCTGGAACTGGCCTCACGCTACGGCTCCCCCATAATCTCCTGTGACTCGAGGCAAATCTACAAGGAAATGTCCATAGGCACCGCCGTGCCTGACCAGGCCTCGCTGGAGGCAGTCAAACATTATTTTATTCAGGACCACAGCATAGAAAACCTCTACACGGCCGGCCTCTACGAAATGGAAGCGCTGGAGTTGATACGCGAGCTTTTCAGCCGCGGACACGACACTCTCGTAATGACCGGTGGGAGTTGTTTCTACATAGATGCCGTATGCAAAGGGCTGGACGATTTCCCCTGCGCGGACCAGGCTTTGAGGGCGGAGCTGGACGCAAGGTGCAGGGAAGAGGGAGTGGACAGTCTTGCCCGGCAATTGCAGGAGCTCGACCCGGAAAGTTGCAAAACCATCGACATAAAGAACAATCAGAGGGTGATACGGGCGCTGGAGGTATGTTTGATGACGGGAAGGCCCTTTTCCTCCTTCAAGACGGGACAGGAGAAAAAACGGGAATTCGATATCGTGAAACTGGGTCTGCAAAGGGACAGGGAGGAACTGTACGGGCGCATAGACAAGAGGGTGGATTTGATGATGGAGGCCGGATTGGAACAAGAGGCTCTTTCGCTGTACGACAAAAGAGGGCTCGCAGCCCTGCAGACGGTGGGCTACAAGGAATTGTTCGGATATTTCGACGGGCAATACTCAAAGGAAGAGGCGGTGCGTCTCATCAAGAGAAACACACGCCACTACGCCAGAAGGCAGCTCAGCTGGTGGCGACGCGATGAGCAAATTCGCTGGGGAAAGCCTCCTTTTCATTTGTAGTACTGAAGCTCCCCGGAGTCGCAATGCATTTCGCAAAGAGATCGTAGCAAGACTGACTGAAGCAAGCAAGGTCCCTGTCAGAGCATTTCGGAGACCTTGGAGCTATAGCGATCGGAAAC
>JAEDMF010000107.1 GCA_016303175.1 Bacteroidales bacterium | reverse complement strand
CAATAGTCATAATTACATCTTTTCTGCAAATATAATGAATACCATTTTGGTATCCCATTTATTGTGTATTATTCTAGTTGTATAATGCGTATGACTGTTGTAGTTAAAATGTGGTCAAGTCTTATGGTTTTTTGTTTATAGGGGATGGAGATGGATGGAAGAAAAAGTGACCGAATTTGGGGGTACACAGGAAGAGGGCTTGCTGATGCAAGAACGCAACAGCGCTTCTGCGCTGCGGCTGGGATCAGCCGGGGTTTGGGGCAACAGCCCCAATCTTATAACGCTAGTGGGCACTGAAAAAGGATTGCAAATGCAATCCTTTTTCAGTGCCTCGGACGGGACTCGAACCCGTACAGGCATTACTGCCCAAGGGATTTTCTTACTACTATGACTTTCGTCACCGGGTACCACCGTTCGTAGTCTGGACTATTCCTTCACCATTGATTTCTCATAAGGTGTACCGTGTCTAGTCTCTGCACCTTCTCCCAAACGGAGCTTGGCTCAAGATTACCATCAGCATAACCTGTTAAGGCTTCCTTGAATTTACGGTATTCTACATCTAACCTTTCGGAAAGTGCACTCAAATTACTCTAAGTCCCTCGTGTCTACCATTCCACCACCAAGGCAAAGTGAACAAGCATTGCTCCGGTTCAGCAAAATGTCAGGACCGGACGCATACCTGAGCACAACCGGAGGCAAATTTAGGCAAAATTCTCAAATTTCACTAACTTTGTCAAGATTGGTAGTGTAAAAAGAAAAGAATTGACAATAATAATTTTCACCCAATGTTCGATAAAAACATATACAAAGCACGCAGGGCTGCTCTTGTCAAAAGCATGCAGGAGCAGGGAGCAAAAGGAATAGCCGTCTTCCTCGGTTACAAAGAAGCATCGATGAACTACTCAAGCAACTGCTATGCCTTCCACCAGGACAGCAGCTTCTCTTATTTCTGGGGACTTGATGAGCCGGATCTGGCGGCAAGCATAAATCTGGAAAACGGCCGGGAATGCATCTACGGCAACGACATTGATATCAACGACATCATATGGATGGGAGACCAGCCCAGCCTGAGGGAAAAAGCCGAATTAGTGGGCGTGGACCACACCAGCAAACGCTCGGACTTTGAATTGGCTGTCCAATATGCCATTGAGAACGACGTGCCCGTCCACTTCCTCCCAAGCAGCCGCTACTATAGTCGTATGGTAATGAGCAAGTTGACCGGCACTCCCTCTGAAGACGTTTACAAGACAGCCCCCTATGACGAAGGAGACTTCATACACAGTTCCGAAGAACTAACCCGCGCCGTCATAGAGTTGCGCCTCGTCAAGGAAGAGTGCGAAATCGAACAGATTGACCTTGCCTGCGACCTTGGAGTGCAGATGCATGACATCGCCCGCAGAATGTGCCGTCCCGGCGTAAAGGAAAGCGACATAGTCGCAGCAATGGACGGCTTCTGCCTCAAAGAAGGATGGGGAGTAAGTTTTGCCACCATCCTAAGCCAGAACGGCCAGATTCTCCACAATCACGACCACAGTCAGACTATCACCCCGGGCAGGCTCCTGCTCGTGGATGCCGGACTGGCCCTGAACAACTACTACTGCTCGGATTTCACCCGTACTCTACCCTGTTCGGGCCGCTTCACCACTCAGCAGAGGGAAATCTACGACATAGTGCAGACAGCAAACGAACGGGCACGGGAACTGGCCAAACCGGGAGTGGAGTATCGCGATGTTCACATTGCCATCTTCAGGCACATACTATGCGGTCTGAAAGAGCTCGGAATTGTCAACGGAGACCCCGACGAAATGAATGCAGAGGGTATCTGCGGAATGTTCATGCCCCACGGCCTGGGTCACAGCATAGGTCTTGACGTGCACGATATGGAAGACCTCGGCGAGAACCTCGTTGGCTACAAAAACCAGACACGGAGCAGCCAACTTGGTCTCGGCTCGCTCAGAATGGCCCGCAAACTCGTTCCGGGCAATGTAATCAGCGATGAACCCGGCATCTACTTCATCCCGGCCCTTTGGGACTTCTTCAAAAAGAACAAACTCGACAAAGGCTTCGTGAACTTCGACAAGCTGGAGGCATATAAGGACTTCGGCGGAATACGTCTGGAGGACGATTTGCTCATCACATCCGAAGGCAGCCGCTTCCTGGGCCACAGCCGCCTTCCCATCAAGGCCGAAGACGTGGAGAAGGATATGGCGGCCTGAACAGGAAAGCTTGTACAGCCTTGAAGCAACAATATGACCGGCCGCACCTTCATTACACTTTTTGCGCTGGTGACCTTCAGTCTTTGGACCTGTCCCGCCAAGGCCCAGAACACAGGCCAACGGGAGTTGATGCAATATGTCATTGTAGATGGCGACACTGTCTATCTTGCACCCCTCAAGCCGGCCAGAATCTACGAAAAGAAACCACGCCAGAAAGGCAGAGAGTGGCGCAAATACTATAAGCTGGTGTGGAATTTTGCAAGAACCTACCCCTATGCTGTCGTGGCCAAAAGCGTAGTGGGCAAGGTGGACAGCACAATCAAAGTCGACAATCTCAAATATGTCAGCAAAGACCGTTATGTAAACAAAGTGGTCAAGGACCTGTTCAACAGCTTTGAAAAGCCCATGCGCAATATGACCATCTCCCAAGGGGCCCTGCTGATGAGATTGATTGACAGAGAGTGCGGAATCAAGCCATACGAAATCATCAAGGAATTCAAAAACGCATACGCGGCTTCATTCTGGCAAGGCATTGCAAAAATGTTCGACAATGACCTGAAGCGGCCATATGACCCTGAAGGGCTGGACGCGCCCACAGAAGAACTCGTACATCAGTGGTGGGACGGGCGTTTCGAACAGACCTACTTTGAAATCTTCTGGGAATACCCCCCAATTGCGGAAATCCCGCAGAAGTATGTCCTGAGTTCAGATTTGCCTCTGAAAGAAACTCCGGAGAAGGCCAAAATCAACAATCTGTCAAAACCCAAGGGGATTACTGCGGACAAGACTCAGAAAAAGAGCAAGCTCACTCAGCCCTCGAACACAAAATAAGACGACTTGTACAGCCAAGAGTCGAGCATAATCAGCTGGGCGCCTCCGGACAGGGCCTCGCGGGCCTCGACGTGGAAATGTCCGAAAATAAAGTAATCCACCTTACGCTCCGCCAGAACCTTCTCACAATATGAAACAAGAGGTTCCGCACTCCCCTTCCACTGATATGGCTGGCGGCGGGAAAGGCGGTTGTTGCGGCTCCACGCGCGCCCTATGGACATTGCTATTGTAGGGTGCAGCAAACTGCTGAAAAGAAATTGACACAGCTTGTTGTGGAAGATGCCCCGCATAAGCCTGTAGCCGGCAGGAGCCCCCGCAAGAGCATCTCCATGACCGAGGCAGAAAGTCTTGCCGCCTATCTCCACAAACGCTGGCTGCGTAAGCCTTATCATCCCAAGTTCCTCGAAATAACTGTAACACCAAACATCGTGGTTACCCTGGAAGAAATATACCTTAACGCCGGCGGCCATCAAAGCATCCAATGCCGCAAAAACCCTAATATAGCCCTTTGGAACCGTATATTTCCACTCATACCAGAAATCCCATATATCCCCGAGCAGATATAAGGCGCGTGTACGCTCCTTGGGTATGGAATTCAGAAAATCCACAAACCGGGCCTCTCTTTCGGCAGGGTCAAACACCTGCAGCCCAAGGTGTACATCCGAAGCGAAGTATGAAAGCGTTCTGTCCATCAGGCAATGCGGCAAATCAAGTTTTGCAAATATTCAAGCGGCTGATATATAAGAGAATAAGCGGTTTTACAGGACTTAGCAGTAAGCTTAAAAGCAATAAGTATGAATCAGTATGGCGGCGGCCACAATGGCGCAATACAGGGCAAACCATTTGAGCGAAGCCTTTTTGACGAGGGCTATCATCACGCGGCAGGCAAAAAGGCCCGACAAGAAGGCGCTGACAAATCCCAAAGCGAGGGGAAGCGCCCCGATGGCGGCGGCGGACTCGGAAAGTCCTCCCCCGATGATATCCAAAAAGGCCTCTCCAAGAATGGGCACCAGCACCATCAGAAAGGAAAACTGAGCCATCACGGAACGCTTTACTCCGCAAAGAAGTCCGGTGCTTATTGTGGTGCCGCTACGGCTCAATCCGGGCAGTACAGCCACAGCCTGACCGAGTCCCACGACAAAGGCCTGCCAGTAAGAGATGCCTCCACGAGGGCCATCCCCGACCTTACGAGATAAAAGTTTGTCCAAGGAGAAAGTATCGGAACAGAACAGCAGCACGGCTGTAACTAAAAGAGTCCAGCCCACCACCGTCAATCCGTCGAACAGGGCCGTCACCTTATCCTTGAAGAACAAGCCCACCACAAGCACCGGCAGCATAGATACGGCAATCTTCAGGACATAATCCGTCTGGTCATTATACTTGAATTTGAACAAGCCGCACAGCAACTGCCAAATCTGCTTCCTGAACACAACGATGGTAGCCAGCACAGTTGCAGCGTGCACAATTACCTCAAACGACAAGAAGGCCTCGTCATCGGGCAATTCCACCCCGAGAAGTTCCTTTCCTATGAGAAGATGACCACTGCTGCTGACAGGCAGAAATTCCGTCAATCCTTGCAGCAGCCCCAGAAGAACAGCTTCCAACCAACTCATCACTCGTCCCCCTTGCGTCCTGTTCTGCCCATAATGGCCACAATCTCGATGATGATGCCGCAGAGCATCACTATGGGAGCCGCAACCAGACGACGGAAATCAAACATATCCCAGTTGAAGACCATAGGGTCCTTGACGCCGCCTCCCGCGAGCAGAATTAAGCCGGACAGTATCACCAAAAGGCCGGCAGCCATCAAACGCACGGCCTTTGGGGTCATCGCAAATTTCCCTTTATTTTCCATCTCTTACTGAGTAATTTGAAAATCACTAAACATAAATTTCTTCCTTAGACAGGCTTACAACCCGCCCCACAACTATGAAAGTTGCAGTCTCGCAAATGACAACGCCGCTCAGCAGCATTATGCACAGTACGACTATGAACTGCCGGAGCGCAAAGATACTGAACATTTCAATAAATGAGGCCTTCATCAAAAACATTCCCCCTATCAGCAGCAGAGCAGCCAATTCGGCAGCAATGACTCCCTGAAAGAGAGCCTCAACAAGGAAAGGTTTGCGGATGAATGCCTTCGTTGCGCCGACAAGACGCATAGTATGGATTGTGAATCGCTTGCTGAATATATTGAGCCTGACGGTATTGGCTATCATTACGTATGAAATGAACAACAACAGTAGGATGAAGACCGACAGCAACATGGAAATCTTGCTTAGATTGGCGTTCAGGGCATCAATGAGGGTTTTCTGGTACACTACCTCATCCACAAGAGGAGAAGCGGAAATCTCCTGCATAACCGCCTCTATGCCCTCATCGTTCACATATTCGGCCTTAAGGGAAAGATTGACGGAGGCGGGTATCGGAGCCGTATCGAACACGGACAGGAAATCCTGGCCAAGCAACTCCTCCATCTCATTGATACCCTGCTCCTTGGACACAAAATCCGCCTGTTTCACAAAGTCCTTTTCCGAGAGCTCCGCGCAATAGGTGCGGGCCTTGGTTTCAGACACGTCCTGCTTGAAAATAACCGAAATCTGCATGTTCTCCTTAAAATAATCGGAGAAATTCCTCCCATTGACCAATAGCAGGGAAGCGGCCCCCACAAGCAGCAATACGAGAGAAATACTTAGCACCGAAGAAGCGTAGGAACTCCACAGACGTCTGCGTATCAATTTGTTTTCTGCACTAGCCATCATAAGCATTTGAGGGTTCAAAGATAATGATTTATCAAAAATTTTTTGTAATTTCGCGTTATATTCCGAAGTTTGACACTTGCATTTGGTGTAAACTGACATATTTCAAGGCTA
>JAEDMF010000106.1 GCA_016303175.1 Bacteroidales bacterium | reverse complement strand
GGACAAGGCAAACGTGCTTGAATCTTCCCGTCTGTGGCGCCAGATTGCCCAGGAGCTTGCTCCGCAGTATCCCGATGTCCAGACCGATTATATGTATGTGGACAATGCCGCCATGCAGTTAGTGCGCTGTCCCAAGTTTTTCGACGTGATGGTGACTGAGAACACCTTCGGAGACATTCTCACCGACGAGGCAAGCTGCATCAGCGGCTCTATGGGTCTGCTTGCGTCAGCATCAGTAGGCGAGCATACCTCCGTATTCGAGCCCATCCACGGCTCTTATCCTCAGGCAGCAGGCAAGAACATCGCCAACCCTCTGGCTACCATACTGTCGGCGGCAATGATGTTCGAGTATGCCTTCGGTCTGATGGAGGAGGGCAAGGCCATACGCGAGGCAGTGGCAGCCTCCATCAATGAAAATTTCGTTACAGAAGATCTTAATCCCGATGCTCCCCATACGACTTCAGAGGTCGGAGACTGGGTTGCTGCAAGGATTTTAAATGCTTGATACAATTATGAAACCGGAATTGGATTGGTCTAATTTGGCCTTCAAACACAGAACGACAAATGCAATGGTTGTCAGCCGTTACAAAGACGGTGTCTGGAGTACTCCCGAGGTTACTGACAACTTCAATGTTGAACTCAATGCTTATGCCGGAGTTCTCCACTACGGCAGTTCCTGCTTCGAGGGCCTCAAGGCCTTCAGGGGCGCGGACGGCAAGGTGCGTATTTTCCGCCCCGACGAGAATGCCGCCCGTATGAGGCGCAGCGGTTCCCATCTGGACATGGCCGTGCCCGACGAGCAGTTGTTCATCGATATGTGCATAGAGTGCGTGAAGCAGAACATTGATTATCTGCCGCCTTACGGCTACAATGCTTCCCTGTACATACGCCCTTTGCTTTTCGGCTGTAATCCCCAGCTTGGCATAGCCTCTTCCACCGAGGTCACCTTCGCTGTGATGTGCGGTCCCGTGGGAACCTACTCCGGAGCAGGCAGCCTCACTCCCAAAACCGCTGTGATATCCCGCGATTATGATAGGGCTGCTCCCTTTGGAACGGGCCAGTTCAAACTTTCCGCCAACTACGCCACTTCCTTGCATGCATACAATCTTGCTCACAAGATAGGTTATGGAGAGCTCCTCTTCTTGGACCCTGCAACACACAGCAAGATTGACGAGTTCGGCTCATCCAATTTCCTGGCTATCAAAGGATCTTCCTATGTTACACCCCTGAGCGACAGCGTCCTTCCTTCCATTACCAATAAGTCCTTGCAGAGCGTCGCCTCCGATATGGGACTGACGGTGGAGAAACGCCCGATACTTGTAGAGGAATTGGCCTCTTTCGATGAAGTGAATGCCTGCGGAACGGCAGTTGTGATTACTCCCATCTGCAGAATTGACGACAAGAGCGCCCTTAAGGACGGACAGGTGACCCGGAGTTTTGTGTTCGGCGACCCCGAGCATCCCGCCTGCGGTGAAATCAGTCATAAGATGTATGACATCCTGCGAGGCATCCAGGATGGTACGGTAGCGGATACGCATAACTGGTGTATTATTCTGTGATGAAGAAGAAACTATCAAAAGCAACCATTTGCGTGCAGGGCGGATATTCACCCTCTAAGGGCGAACCTCGTCAAATGCCCATAGTTCAGAGTACCACCTTCAAATACGATACGAGCGAGCAGATGGCGCGCCTGTTCGATTTGGAGGATGCAGGATATTTCTATACCCGTCTGGCCAATCCTACAAACGATATGGTCGCCTCGCGCATCAATCAGCTGGAAGGGGGAGTGGGCGCCATGCTTACTTCTTCCGGTCAGGCCGCCAATTTCTTCGCTTGTCTGAACATCTGCGAGGCCGGAGGGCACATTGTTTCCACCTCAGCCATTTACGGAGGTACCTTCAACCTGCTGGGTGCTTCCTTTGCCAAATTAGGCATCGAGGTGAGTTTCGTGGACCAGGAAGCTCCGGAGGAGGAGATAGCCAAGGCCTTCAGACCCAATACCAAACTGTTCTTCGCCGAAGTTCTTACCAATCCCGGCGTAAGGATACTCGACATAGAGAAGATGGCCCGCATAGCGCACGCCCACGGTGTGCCCCTCATTGTGGACAACACCTTCCCTACGCCCATACACTGCCGCCCGCTGGAATGGGGAGCGGATATAGTCACCCATTCCACCACCAAGTACATTGACGGCCACGGTGTGAGCGTCGGCGGGGTTATCGTGGACGGCGGTTCCTTTGATTGGGATGCCTATGCTGACAAGTTTCCCGGTCTGACAAAACCTGACCCCACCTATCATGGTCTGACCTATACCAAGGCCTTCGGCAAGGCAGCCTATATAACCAAGGCCACCACCCATCTGATGAGGGATTTCGGTTCCATCCAAAGTCCCCAGAATGCTTTTTATATCAATCTCGGCCTCCAAACCCTCCATCTGCGTATGGAGAGGGTTGCTGCCAGCGCTATGAAGGTTGCCGAATACCTCAAGAGCCGTCCCGAACTCAAGTGGATATTGTTCACCCAGTTGGAGGACGACCCCCAGCACGACAGGCAGCTGAAATATATGCCGGAGGGCACTTGTGGGGTAATGGCCTTTGCTCTGCACGGAGGAAGGGAATTTGCCAATCGTTTTATGGACGCCCTCAGGTTGGTGACCATAGAGACTCACGTGGCAGATTGTTATACCTGCATTCTCCATCCGGCCTCCCATACCCATCGCCAGCTTACTGACGAGCAGCTCGCCGAGGCTGGGGTTGATCCCGATTTGATGAGGCTCAGCATCGGTCTGGAAGATCCGGACGACATTATTTCTGATATTGAACAGGCCCTTGAAGCGGCTAAAAATTGACTGAATGTTAGAAAGACATAAAATATTCATAGACGAACCCTTCGGATTCGAAGCAGGCGGAAGTCTCGACTCCCTGGAACTGGTATATCACAGTTCCGCGAGGGAATATGTTGAGGGTGAGAGGGTTGTGTGGATATGTCACGCCCTCACCGGCAACTCCAACCCGGAAGATTGGTGGCCCGATATGGTAGGAGAGGGCAAACTTATAGACCCCGAAAAGGTTTATGTGGTTTGTGTCAATATGCTCTGCTCCCCCTACGGGTCCTCGAGTCCGGCCAGTATAAACCCGGCTACGGGCAAGCCCTATATGCTGGACTTCCCCAAGACCACCATAAGAGATATAGTCAGGGCCAATATACTCGTGCGCAAACATCTGGGTATCAACCATATAGATGTTATGCTCGGGCCTTCCATCGGAGGGTTTCAGACTCTGGAATGGGTAATAATGGAACCCGATGTGGTAAGCGAGGCCATCTTTCTAGCCACCTCCACAAGGGTGACTCCCTGGCTGACCGCCTTCAACGAGTCCCAAAGGATGGCTATGCGCACAGATCCCACTTTCCTTGCGGCAGAAAGCCTCGAGGGAGGCAAGGATGGTTTGGCCACGGCCCGTTCCATTGCCCTCATTTCCTATCGTAATTTCGACTGCTACAACGACAGGCAGAGCGAGCCGGACGATGATACACTTTTCGCCAATCGCGCCTGCACCTATCAGCAGCACCAGGGAGAGAAGATGATAAAACGCTTCGATGCCTATTGCTACTGGTATTTGACCAATTCCCTCGACAGCCAGAATGTAGGCAGAGGCAGGGGAGGCGTCAACAAGGCTCTGGAAGGCATAAAGGCCCATTGCTCTGTAATCAGCATTGATACCGACACTCTATTCCCTCCCAAACACGGCAGGGCTACCGTTGCCGCGCTGAAGGATGCGGATTTCTTTGAAATCAAGTCCCTTTATGGGCACGACGGATTTCTGCTCGAGTATGATCAGCTTTCCGCCATACTCAAGCCTATATTTAATAAATATTTGACAGATCTTACTTATAACTGAAAACTATGGCAAAAATAACAAAAGAGGCTGCTCTTCTTTATCACGAGGAGGGGCGCCCGGGAAAAATCGAAGTGGTCCCCACAAAAGACCACAGCACCCAGACAGACCTTTCGCTGGCCTATTCCCCCGGAGTGGCATATCCCTGTCTGGAGATTCAGTCCAATCCGGACGATGTTTACCGCTATACCGACAAGGGCAACCTCGTGGCTGTAATCTCCAACGGTACAGCTGTGCTCGGCCTCGGCGATATAGGAGCGATGAGCGGCAAGCCCGTAATGGAGGGTAAGGGTCTGCTCTTCAAAATATACGGAGGCATAGATGTCTTCGACATAGAGGTGGACGAAAAGGACCCGGAGAAGTTCTGTGAGGCAGTCGAGAGGATAGCTCCCACGTTCGGCGGCATCAACCTTGAGGATATAAAGGCTCCGGAGTGTTTCTATATAGAGGAAAGGCTCAAGAAGAATCTGAACATCCCCGTTATGCACGACGACCAGCACGGCACGGCCATCATTTCTTCGGCCGGACTGCTTAATGCTCTCGAGGTTGCCGGCAAGAAGATAGAGAATGTCAGGATAGTGGTGAACGGAGCGGGCGCAGCGGCAATCAGCTGCACCAAACTCTATGTCGCCCTCGGAGCCCGACTGGAAAATATCTTAATGCTTGATTCCAAGGGCGTAATCACCTCCGACCGTCCCAATCTTACTCCCGAGAAGAAACTCTTTGCGACCGAACGCAGGGACGTGCACACCCTCGCCGAGGCGATGAAAGGCGCTGATGTCTTTCTGGGCCTGTCAAAGGGCAACGTTGTCAGTCAGGATATGATAAGGTCAATGGCCGAGAACCCCATTGTGTTCGCTCTGGCCAACCCCGTTCCCGAGATTACATACGAGGATGCCACTGCCAGCCGTCCCGACGTGCTCATGTCCACCGGCCGCAGCGATTATCCCAACCAGATAAACAACGTAATCGGCTTTCCCTACATCTTCAGGGGAGCTCTGGATGTGAATGCGAAAGCTATCAATGAGGAAATGAAACTGGCCGCCGTCCACGCCATCGCCGACCTTGCAAAGAGACCTGTTCCCGATGTCGTGAACCAGGTGTACGGTGTGAAGAATCTTGTATTCGGCAGGAATTATTTCATTCCCAAGCCTGTGGACCCGAGGTTGATTACAGAGGTGTCGTCCGCCGTTGCGAAAGCGGCCATTGAGAGCGGCGTTGCCCGTCGCGTGATTACCGACTGGACAGCCTACAAGGCCGGTCTTCGCCGTCGCATGGGTCAGGAAACCAATGTGGTGCAGAACATCTATGAAGTTGCACGCCAGCATCCCCAAAGGGTGGTTTTCGCCGAGGGTCTGCACCCTACGATGATAAAGGCCGCCGCAATGGCGCGCAACGAGGGTATATGCACCCCCATACTGCTGGGCAATACCGAGATGATTACCAAGAGGGCCAAGGCCATGGATATCAGCCTTGAGGGTATAGAGATTGTCAACCTGCTCGAGGATGCCCAGGCTTGGCGTCGTGAGAAATATGCAAAGGTTCTCGCGGACAAGCAGTCCCGCGAGGGCTATACCTTCGAGGAGGCTAACGACAAGATGTTCGAGCGCAACTATTTCGGTATGATGATGGTGGAAACCGGCGAGGCGGATGCCTTCATCACAGGTGTTTACACCAAGTTCTCCAACACTTTCAAGGCTGCCAAGGAGGTGGTCGGAATAAGGCCCGGCTACAAGCACTTCGCAACTATGAATATGGTGAACTCCAAGAGAGGTACGTATTATATTGCAGATACTCTGGTCAACCAGAATCCGGATAAGGAGACTCTTATGGACATTGCAAGGCTGACTGCGGAGTCTGTGCGTTTCTTCAACGACGAGCCCCGAATCGCGATGATAAGCTACAGCAATTTCGGCGTGGACAAGCAGGGCTCTCCCCGTATGATGCACGACGTTGTCGCAGAAATGCAGGCCGAGTATCCCAATCTCAAGATAGATGGTGAGATGACCATAGACGAGGCTCTGTGCC